>DASUOY010000608.1:0-2318 GCA_036276395.1 Pseudomonas sp. | reverse complement strand
TTGACGCCGGCCACGTTAAAGCTGTCCACCCCGACTTTTTGCAGGTCGATGGGCGTGCCGCAGACTTCCAGGCCGCCGGGGCGGGTCAGTGGGTTGTGCTGGAACAGGTCGATCAGCTCATGGTGCAGCTTGGCCGGCAGGCGCGTGTTGTCGTTGTTCCAGTAGAGAATGTCGAAGGCCGGCGGGCGCTTGCCGAGCAGGTAGTTGTTGACCCAGTAGTTCCACACCAGGTCGTTGGGGCGCATCCAGGCGAACACCTTGGCCATGTCGCGGCCATCCAGCACGCCCTGCTGGGCGGAGCGGCGCTTGGCGGCTTCCAGGGTCTTCTCGTCGGCGAACAGCATGGCCGGGCTGTCGATCCGGCAGTCCAGCAGGCTGACCATATAGGTGGCGCTGGCCACCTTGCGCAGCTGGCGCTTGGCCTGCAGATGGCCCTGCAGAGCGGCGATGGTCAGGCCGCCGGCGCAGGCGCCCATCAGGTTGACCGAGGCGCTGGCGCTGATCGCCCGGCAGGCATCCAGGGCTTCTTCCAGGGCCTGCACATAGCTCGACAGGCCCCAGTCGCGATGGCGTGGCTGCGGGTTGCGCCAGCTCACCACGAACACCTGCAGGCCATTTTTCAGGGCGTACTGGATAAAGCTCTTCTCCGGCGAGAGGTCGAAGATATAGAACTTGTTGATCTGCGGCGGCACGATCAGCAGCGGCTTGGCGTACTGCGCTTCGCTCATCGGCTGGTACTGGATCAGCTCCAGCAGCTCGTTGCGAAACACCACCGCACCCGGGGTGGTGGCCAGGTTGCGGCCGACCTCGAAGGTCTGCTTGCACACCTGGCTGGGCATGCCGCCGTTGTGCAGCAGGTCGCCGAGCAGGTGGCGGGTGCCCTGGATCAGGTTGCGCCCACCGGTGTTGAACAACTCCTTGACCGCCACCGGGTTGAGCGGGCTGTTCGACGGCGCCAGGGCATCGCCGAGCATGCCCAGCACGAAGCGCGCCCGCGCCTGGTCATCGGCTGGCAGGTTGCTTTCCTCGACCCAGGCGTGCAGCTGCTTCTGGCAGGCCAGGTAGGACTGCAGGCTGCGCCGATAGAAGGGGTTGAGTTGCCAGGACGGGTCCTTGAAGCGCGCATCCTTGGGGCAGGGCTGTTGCACCGTGTCGCCCAGCAGCACCCGACCCAGTTGCCCGCCCAGGGCCAGGGCGTGGCGGGTGCTGTGGATCGGCTGCTTGATGCCCTGGCGGGCCAGGGTGCGCAGGGTGGACAACAGGTTGCGGCCGCGCAGACTGCTCTGTTCGGCCTGCAGCACGGCGGCAGGGATGGGCAGGGAGCCCGCGGCTGGTTTCTCTCGCATTGCAGATCACACTCCATTGTTATTGCGGCAGGGCGCCAGACGGCAAGGGCAGGCGACACGGGTGCAGCCATTCCCTTGTGCACAGCCTTTAAGCCCTAGTCCGGCGTGGCTTGATGGTCAAGTGACCAGGCAGGCATTGGCGGTATAGCGGTATTCGTTGTCCTTAGGCTGCTGGTCATCCAGTTGGTTCAACCAACTCGAAGGCCGCAGGAAGTCCAGCAGGCTGTGGCGGCTGTCGTGCCAGGCCGCCTGGTGTTCCATATCGAGGAAATGCCCGCTGTTCTTGATCGTGCGGAACTGGCACTGGGCGGCGTATCCGCCGAACAGGCGAGCGTCCGCCGGCGTGGTGTACTCGTCCTTCTCGCCGTTGATAAACAGCAGCGGAATATCGATGGCCGCGGCGCAGTTGAGGTAGCCCTGGGTGTTCTGGCTCAGCACCTCGTGCACATGCCAGTACATCTGCTGGTATTCGTGCTCGGCCAGGGTGCTGACGTGGCGGTAGTTGAAGCGCTTGAACAGCGGCGGCAGGTGTTTGCCGATGCAGTCGTTGATCAGCCGGCCGATGCGCTCGCGGTCGCAGGCCTGCAGATAGCCTAGGCCGCTGTGCAGATAGTCGTGCATCGGCTGGTTGATTCGCGCCGAGAACGAGGCGATCACAGCCTTCTCGATCCGCCTTGGGCGTTGCGCCAGGGCCAGCAGGGTGGCCGCGCCGCCCCAGGAAAAGGACAGCACATGGGCGGCGGCGAAGTGCTCGATCAGTTGCAGCAGTATCTCGGCTTCGTCTTCCTTGCGCAGCGGTTGGTCGTGCCGGTTGTGCAGGCGCGACTGGCCGGCGTAGGGCTGGTCGTAGAGCACCACATTGAAGTGCGGGCGCAGGTAGCGCAGGGTTTGCGCGAAGGATGCGGTGGTGGCCAGCGAGCCATTGACCAGGATGATGGTCTTGTCTGCTGCCGTGTTGCGATAGTGCTCGGT
>DASUOY010000607.1:0-2198 GCA_036276395.1 Pseudomonas sp. | reverse complement strand
GCGCGCAGCTTGCGGATGCGCGACTTGTATTCGAGTGCGGTGTGGTTGCGTTTCATCGCCGCGAGAATCCGGTCGGAGCCCGATTGCACCGGCAGGTGCAGGTATTTCACCAGCTCGGGGATCTCGGCGTGGGCCTGGATCAGCGCGTCGGAGAATTCCAGCGGGTGGCTGGTGGTGTAGCGAATGCGGTCGATGCCGTCGATGGCGGCCACGGCGTAGAGCAGCTCGGCGAAGTCGGCGATTTGCCCGCTCTGGGTCGCGCCGCGGTAGCCGTTGACGTTCTGTCCGAGTAGGGTGACTTCGCGCACGCCGTGTTCTGCCAGATGGATGATCTCGCCCAGCACATCGGCCATGGGCCTGCTGACTTCTTCGCCACGGGTGTAGGGCACCACGCAGAAAGTGCAGTACTTGCTGCAGCCTTCCATCACCGACACATAGGCGCTGGGGCCGTCGACGCGGGGTTCGGGCAGGCGGTCGAACTTCTCGATTTCCGGGAAGCTGATGTCGACCTGGGCGACCTTGGTGGTGCGCGCCGCGTCGATCATTTCCGGCAGGCGGTGCAGGGTCTGCGGGCCGAAGACCACGTCGACGTAGGGCGCGCGATCACGAATCGCCGCGCCTTCCTGGCTGGCCACGCAGCCGCCGACGCCGATCACCAGATCCGGGTTGGCAATCTTCAGCTTTTGCCAGCGGCCGAGTTGCGAGAACACCTTGTCCTGGGCTTTCTCGCGGATCGAGCAGGTGTTGAGCAGGATGATGTCAGCGTCTGCTGCCTTCTCGGTGACTTCCAGGGCTTGATGTTCGCCCAGCAGGTCGATCATGCGCGAGCTGTCGTACTCGTTCATCTGGCAACCGTGGGTTTCGATATAAAGCTTCTTGGTCATGCGCGCTCAACAAGGGGAATCGAAGAACCGCGCATTATAGAGGTCATGGGGCCGGCTTCCTAGCGTTGCCTGTCCGGTGGCTATGCTATGATTTGCGCCCCTCCGATTAACCCCACGGTGCGAACTGCATAGCCATGAGCAAACGCGAGCCTATCTATAAGGTGATTTTCCTCAACCAGGGCCAGGTGTACGAGATGTACGCCAAGCAGATCTTTCAAAGCGATCTGTGGGGCTTTCTGGAAGTGGAGGAGTTCGTCTTCGGCGAGCGCACCCAGGTGGTGGTCGACCCCAGCGAAGAAAAGCTCAAGGCGCAGTTCGACGGAGTGGTGCGCAGCTTTATCCCGATGCACGCGATTATTCGCATAGACGAGGTCGAGCGACTCGGTACGCCGAAGATCAGCGAAGCCAAGGGCGGCGGCAATGTCATGCCCTTCCCCATGCCGATGCCGGATAAGTAGGCTGTACGTCGTCTAGGTGAACAAGATGTAGGGTGCGCCGTGCGCACCTGGGCCATATTGGTTCTTGCTCGGTGCGCATGGCGCACCCTACCTATCAGGGCAGTGGGGCGAACGGCGAGGTAAGGGTGTCGGCGTTCTGCAGTTCCAGCAGGTAGTTGCGGAAGATCTGCCCGAGCACCTGGCTGGCGATTTCCAGTTCGTCGCGGGGCATCTGGGCGGCGATCAGATCGGCGCTGTCCATGGCCTCGTCCGAGCCATTCACCGCCGCCATCTTCAGCACGATATAAGCCTGCACGGCGTTCGCCGGCACGCCTTCACCGCGGAAGAACATCATGCCCAGGCGATATTGTGATTGCGCATGGCCTTGCAGCGAGGCCTGTTCGAACCATTTCAGCGCCAGGCCCAGGTCGCGCTCGGTGCGCTTGCCGTCGTAGTAGAACTCGCCCAGTTCATATTCGGCCTGTAGGTCGCCGTTCTGTGCGGCCTGTTGGCAGGCTTCCAGGGCGGCGGCCAGTTCTTCTGGCGCGGTATTCAGCGAACAACTGCCGGGAGCGGGGATCAGCAGGGAGTTGCCGCCCGCCAAAGCGAGCAGCGGCAGCAGGAGCAACAGGCAGCCCAGGGACAGGGTGCGGCCGGTGCGTTTCATGAAAATCCGTTTACCTCGGGATGCAGAGCGGGCGGCGTGCCCGGCCGACGAGCAGGGTCGGTCGGCACATTATGAAATAAGCAGCGGCGTTCTTACAAAGTCTTTACCGGGATTTCTTGGCCGCCGAGCGTTTTGCTGCTGCCGGGCAGGCGCAGGAGCAGCCAGGCCAGTAGCGGATAGGCCAGGCTCAGCAGGGCGTGGAACAGGTCG
>DASUOY010000606.1:0-3000 GCA_036276395.1 Pseudomonas sp. | reverse complement strand
GCACGGTCAGTACCAGGGTGCTGGCCGAGCCGGTCAGGCGGTTGCGATCCACCACGCCGTCGACCCGCTCCCAGTAGGTGTAGGGCGGCCATTCATTGCCGTCGCCCAGGCAGATCTGCACCGCCGGCGCGGCCATCGCCTGAGCGCCGGCGAGCCAGAGCAACGGCATCCACATGCTTCGCCACATAAGGCCTCCTCAACCTTACAGGCTAGCTCAGCTCGGTCGGCACTGGCGCTCCCGACTGCCGGCGATAATCCTGCGGCGTTGCCGCGTGCCAGCGGCGGAACGCCCGGTAGAACGGCGACAGCTCGGCAAAGCCGCAGGCCCGCGCCACCTCGCGGATCGCCAAACCGCCGCCCAGCAGGGTCTGCGCGCGCAGGCGGCGCACCTCGTCGTGCAGGCGGCGAAAGCTCTGCTGCTGTTCCGCCAGGGCGCGCTGCAGTCCGGCCGTGCTATAACCCAGGGCCAGGGCGCAACTGGGCAGATCGCACAGCTGCGCGCCGAGGTTGACCTCCAGCCAATAGCGCACGCGGTTGAGCAGCTGGTTTTCCTCCAGCTCTGCCAGCTCCAGCTCGGCCTGCGCCCAGAGCACGGCGAACAGCCTGGGGTTGGCGCTGCGCGATGGCCGGCTCAGCCAGGCGCGGGGGAACAGCAGCGCATCGTGGCGCTGGGCAAAGCGCGGCAGCAGGCCGAACAGGCGCCGATGCTCGCTCAAGCGGCGCGGCGCGGGGTGGCGAAAATCCACGCCAGCGGGCTGGAAACCGGCGTCGCTGACGCTGGCCAGCATCTTCAGCAGGAGCAAGGCCAAGCATTCCATCTGCTGGCGCAACGAGCCGACGCCGCGGTAGTTGAGGTCGAAGATCAGCCGCGCCTGCTCGTCTTCCAGCTCCAGCCGTGCGGCAAAACCGCCGGAGAGGATGTGCTGGAAGCGCACGAAGCACTCCAGCGCCTGGCCCAGGTCGCGGCTGGCCAGCAACAGGTAGCCGACCACATCCAGCGGCCGTGGCTGCATCACCTCGCCCAGGTGCAGGCCGATATCCCCGTCACCACTGATGCCCGGCAGCGCCTGCCAGAAGCGCGGCGCGTTGTCGTGGTCCTCCCGCGCATTGAGCAGCGGCGGCGCCAGGGTCAGGCCCTGGTAGGCCTGGCGATAGGTGTGCGTGGGGTCGAGACCGAGCGCGGCCAGCGCCTCGTAGAGCAGGCGGCGCAGGGTCGAGGAATGGGTCAGGGCACTGGCGATCGGGTTATGCGGGTCGTGTTCCATCGAACCTCCATTGATTGACCAAAGACTTTCACTCCTGCCGCATTTGGTCAATGCCGCTCGCCGGGGCAACACCGACAATGGCCGCGCCTGCACAACCCATAACAAGGAAAACCCGATGAAGCGCAGCCTCACCGCACTCGCCCTGATAGTCGCCGCCACTGCCGCCGGCGCCTACTGGTACCTCGATAGCAAACAGCCGCAACGCAGCGGCGAACTGCAACTGAGCGCGCTGCAGGCGCCGGTCAGCGTGCGCTACGACGAGCGCGGCGTGCCGCATATCCAGGCCGAGCACGAGGCGGATATGTACCGCGCCCTCGGCTTCGTGCATGCCCAGGACCGCCTGTTCCAGATGGAAATGCTCCGCCGCCTGGCCCGTGGCGAGCTGGCCGAGGTGCTCGGCAGCAAGCTGGTCGACACCGACCGACTGTTCCGCACCCTGGGCATCCGCGAACATGCCGACCGCTACACCGCGCAGATGGACATGGGCACTCCAGCCAGCAAGGCCCTGCTGGCCTACCTGGACGGCATCAACCAGTACCAGGCCAGCCGCCCGGCGCCGCTGGAGTTCGATGTGCTGGGCATCGCCACTCGGCCCTTCACCGTGGCCGACACCCTTAGCGTCGCCGGCTATATGGCCTACAGCTTCGCCGCCGCCTTTCGCACCGAGCCGGTGCTGAGCCATATCCGCGACCAGCTGGGCGCCGATTACCTCAAGGCGTTCGACCTCGACTGGCACCCGCAAGGGGTGGTCGGCCAGCCCCTGGCCGCCGGCGACTGGCAGGACCTCAATGCCATCGCCGAGCTGAGCCACGCCGCCCTGCTGGATGCCGGCCTGCCGCAGTTCGAGGGCAGCAATGCCTGGGCCGTTTCCGCCAGTCGCACCGCCAGTGGCAAGCCGCTGCTGGCCGGCGACCCGCATATCCGCTTCGCCGTACCGGCGGTGTGGTACGAGGCGCACCTGAGCTATCCCGGCTTCGAGCTGTATGGCCACCACCAGGCGCTCAACCCGGTGGCGTCGCTGGGGCACAACCGCGACTTCGCCTGGAGCCTGACCATGTTCCAGAACGACGATCTGGACCTGATCGCCGAGAAAACCAACCCGGCCAACCCCAACCAGATCTGGCACCGCGGCCAGTGGGTCGAGTTGCAGAGCCGCGAGGAACTGATCAGCGTCAAGGATGCCGAGCCGGTGCGTCTGACCCTGCGCCGCTCGCCCAACGGCCCGATCATCAACGACGCCCTGGGCGACAGCGCCGGCAAAACCCCTATCGCCATGTGGTGGGCCTTTCTCGAAACCAAAAACCCGATCCTCGACGGTTTCTACCAACTCAACCGTGCCGCCAGCCTGGAGCAGGCCCGCGCCGCCGTCGAACATATCGAGGCGCCGGGGCTTAACGTGGTGTGGGCCAATGCCGGCGGCGATATCGCCTGGTGGGCGGCGGCCAAGCTGCCGCGCCGCCCGGCCGGGGTCAACCCGAGCTTTATCCTCGACGGCGCCAGTGGCGAGGCCGAGAAGGACGGTTTCCACCCCTTCAGCGCCAACCCCCAGGAGGAGAACCCGCAGCGCGGCTATATCGTCTCGGCCAACTACCAGCCGGTTTCGCCGACCGGCATGGAGATTCCCGGCTACTACAACCTGCCCGATCGCGGCCAACGCCTAAATGAGCGCCTTAGCGACAGCAGCGTGAAATGGGACCTGCACAACAGCCAGGCGCTGCAACTCGACCCCGGCACC
>DASUOY010000605.1:0-8257 GCA_036276395.1 Pseudomonas sp. | reverse complement strand
CCCTGGCGCTGCTTGTGGGCCTCGATGCGGGTCAGCAGGATGGCGCTGTCGCTGACCATGCTGCGCCCCGGCTCGACGATCAGCTCGATCTCGCTCCCCAGGGCCTGGGCCATGGGTTTGATCAGGTGTTCGGCAAGCAGGGCGAAGTCGACCCCGGTGCGGTAGTTGGCGCGGTAGTGTGGTGCCACCGTATCGAAGTTCTCCTCGGCGCTGCTGTAGTTCTTCGGGAAGCCGCCGCCCAGGTTCACGTGTTCCAAAGCATAGGGCAGGCGCTCGCTGACCTGGCGCACATAGTCGATGAGGAAGTTGGCCTCGGCCTGATACACCGAGATATCGGTGATCTGGGTACCGATATGGGCATGCACCCCCACCAGCTTCAGCGCCTCGGGATGAGCCAGGATCAGCTCGATGGCCTCATTCTGTTCGGCGGCGGTCATGCCGAACTTGGAGGTCGAGGTGCCGGTCTGCCAGCCGGCGGCGGCGCCGCCCTGGATCTCCGGGATGATGCGCAGGCTGACCCGCGCCTGCCGACCCAGCTCACCGGCCACCATGAGAATGCGCGAAAGCTCCGACAGCGAGTCGACGTTGATCGCCTTGATCCCGGCGCCTATCACCTCGCGCAGCTCGCCGACCTGCTTGGCCACGCCGTTGAACACCATCTGCGCCGGGGCAAAGCCGGCGATCTGCGCCTTGTAGAACTCGCCGCCGGAATTGACCTCAAGATCCAGGCCGCTGTCCTTGAACACCTTGAGCACCGCCAGATTGGCGCAGGCCTTGCTGGCGAAGCAGACCCGGGTCTTGGCATGCACGCGGCGGAAGTTATCCAGGATATCCCGGGCATTTCCCCGCAGTTGGCTTTCCGAGTAGACGAACAGCGGCGAGCCATAGCGCTCGACCAGTTCGATGGCGTTAACCCCGTCGATCAGCAGCTGGTTATGGGCGCTCTCGAGGTGCTGCGGTCTTTTCCAGGGGTGCAGGGAAACAACTTGGCTCATGGGTATGGCTCACTCAGGTAGGGTGCGCTGTGCGCACCATCGCGTTATGGGGTTATTCCGGCGTCATTGCCGGTGGTGCGCTCAGCGCGCCATGCAAAATCAGTGTTGCTGGGGTCTTGCCCTGTGGTGCGCACGGCGCACCCTAGGGCTTAGGTCATCAGTACTGGGTCGCCAGCAGGCGGCGCAGGTTGTCCGATTGCGGGGCGTTGAACAGCTGCTCGGGGCTGCCCTGCTCCTCAATGCGGCCCTGGTGCAGGTACACCACCTTGGACGACACCTCGCGGGCGAAGCGCATCTCGTGGGTGACCATGATCATGGTGCGGCCTTCCTCGGCCAGCTCGCGGATCACCAGCAGCACCTCGCCCACCAGCTCAGGGTCCAGGGCCGAGGTGGGCTCGTCGAACAGCATCACCTCCGGGTCCATGGCCAGGGCGCGGGCGATGGCCACCCGCTGCTTCTGCCCGCCGGACAGGCAGTCGGGGTACATCTGGCACTTCTCCAGCATGCCGACCCGGGCCAGCAGCTTCTTCGCCTGGGCCTCCACATCGATGCGGTTGCGCTTATGCACCAGGCAGGGGCCGAGCATCACGTTCTCCAGCACGGTCATGTGCGACCACAGGTTGAACGACTGGAAGACCATGGCCAGACGCGAGCGCACCCGCTCGATCTGCCGCTGGAAACGCCGCGAACGCACGCCACGGCGGTTGGTGCCCAATTCAAGCTCCTCGCCGTGCACGCGCAGGCGGCCACTGTCGGGGAACTCCAGCAGGTTCATGCAGCGCAGCAAGGTGCTCTTGCCCGAGCCGCTGGAGCCGATGATGCTGATCACGTCGTGCTTCTCGGCGGTCAGCGAGACGCCCTTGAGCACCTCGATGCCAGCGAAGGATTTGTACAGGTTCTCCACCTGCAGGGCGGTGGTGTGAGGGATGCTGGCAGTCATGGCGACACTCCGGCGGATACCCGCTTCGAGGCGAGGGAAGTGGCAGAGGATGGAGCCTGGCGTACCCGCTGGTGGCGGGTCAGGCACAGCTCCAGGCGGTTCCAGAGCCAGACGAAGGCGCTGGTCAGCAGCAGGTAGAGCAGCGCCGCCCAGAGGTACACCGACAGGTCGAAGGTTTGCGAGAAGATGCGCCGGGTCTGGCCCATCACATCGAACAGGGTGATCACGCTGACCACCGCGCTGCCCTTGAGCAGCAGGATGATTTCGTTGCCCAGGGCCGGAAAAGCGATGCGGTAGGCATTGGGCAGGATGATCTTGCGGTACTGGTTGAAGCGCGACAGGCCCATGGCCACGCCCGCCTCGATCTGCCCATAGGGCACGGCGCGCAGACCGCCGCGGAGGATCTCCACCTGATAGGCCGTGGAGTTGAGGACGAAGGTCAGCAGCGCGCAGTAGTAGGGATCGCGGAAGAACCACCACAGCCCCAGCTGGTTCAACTCGACGCGGAACTGCCCCGAGCCGTAATACACCAGAAACAGCTGGGCCAGCAGCGGCGTGCCACGGAAGAACGAGACGAACAGGCGAATCGGCCAGCGCAGCAAACCACGCTCGCTGCAACGGGCGATGGCCAGGGGCAAGGCCAGGGCGCAGGCCAGCAGCGCGGCGATGGCGGTGAGTTGCAGGGTCAGGCCGGCGCCGGAGAGCAGCTGGGCGGAAAAGCGCATAAGGATATCCATCATGCTGCCCCTCCCGTGCGGTAGCCGCGGTTGGCGCGGCGTTCCATGCGTGTCAGCAGACACTCGCAGAGCAGGCACACCGCCCAGTAGGCCAGGCACACCACGAGGAAGAACAGAAACGGCTTCTTGGTGGTGCCCACGGCGATATTGGCCATGCGCATCAGGTCGCTGAGGGCGATCACCGAGACCAGGGCGGTGTCCTTGAGCAGGTTGACCCACAGATTGCCCAGCCCCGGCAAGGCCAGGCGCAGCAGTTGCGGCAGCTCGATCACCCGGAAGATGGTCAGCCGGCGCAGCCCCATGGCCTGCCCCGCCTCGCGCTGGCCGCCATCCAGGGCCTGCCAGGCGCCACGCCAGACTTCGCTGGAATAGGCGGCGAAGACCAGGCCCAAAGCCAGCACCCCGGCGATAAAGGGGCTCAGCTCCAGATAGCCGGCCGCCGGGTTGTACCAGCGCAGCAGGGCGTTCAGGCCCATGCCCACGCCGTGGTAGATGATAAACAGGGTGAGCAGCTCGGGCAGGCCACGCAATGTGGTGCTGAAAGCCAGGGCCAGGACGCGCGCCGGGCGCGCGCCGAACAGCGCCAGCGCCGCCACCAACAGGCCCAGCAGCAGGCCGACCGGCAGGGTGGCCAGTGCCAGGGCCAGGGTTACCCCAAGGCCCTGCAGCAACTCGTCGCCCCAGCCGGCGTCACCGAAGCTCAGGTAGGTGAGCCAGTCCATAACGAATCCTCTTCTCGTTCAGCAGATGGGCAGTGCTTGGCTCACTGCTCCAGGGTCAGCAGATTGACCGAGAAGAACTTGTCGTTGATGGCCTGGTAGGTGCCATCGGCGATGATCGAGGCCAGCGCCTGGTTGAGCTGCTGACGCAGCGCTTCGTCTTCCTTGCGCAGCGCCATGCCGACGCCCTCGCCGACATATTTCGCATCCCTGATCGGCGCGCCAGCCATACGGCAGCAGCTGCCATCGGTGGATTTCTGGGTCCATTCGAGCATCGGGATCATGTCGCCGACCTGGGCATCCAGGCGCCCGGACACCAGGTCCAGGTTCACCGCATCCTGGGTCGGATACAGGCGCACGTCGGAGTCGGGGAACATCGCCATCAGGTAATCGGCCTGGGTGGTCGCGCCCTGGGCGCCGATGGTCTTGCCCGCCATGGCGGCCGGGCTGAAATCCTTGAGTTCGGAATCCTTGGGCACCACGAAGGTCATCGCCGATTTCTGGTAGGGGTCGCTGAAGGCCACCTTCTGCCGGCGCTCCTCGGTGATAAACATGGAGGCGATGATCACATCGTATTTGCGCGCCAGCAGCGCCGGGATGATGCCGTCCCAGTCCTGGGCCACCAGACTGCACTTGGCCTGCATGCGCTCGCACAGGGCCTTGCCGATCTCAATATCGAAGCCGGCCAGCTGGCCGTCGGCGGTGTAGTAGTTGAACGGCGGGTAGGCGCCTTCGGTGGCGATGCGCAGGGTCGGGCCTTCGGCGGCCTGGGCGGCCGCGAACGGCAGGGCACCGAGGCTGGCGCAGAGCAACAGGGAGCGGAGAGTCTTATTCATCTTGTTTTCCTCTGGAAGCAGATTTCGCTGTGAAATCGGGGTTCGCTGTGAAGCCGGCAGTCACCCGCAAGCCCACTTCACCTCGCACTGGATGACCAACCGGTCACCGCCGCACCGCAAGAATCCGCCCGCACCTCGCATTTATCAAATGCATATTTATTATGTTATGCATAACTCACAACTATGTATGAGCCCAGAAAAAACCCGCTGGACCGGGACGGTGCAGCGGGCAATAGGAGCGGGCCTGCGCTTACTTCTGGCTATAGCTCTGAATCAGGTTGGCATAAGCCGGCAGGTGGCCGCCGAGAATGCCGCCGAACCCCTCCACATCGTTGCGCCAGTCGCGGTGCAACTCGCAGCCAACGCTAAACCAGTTGAGCATCTGCGCCCCGGCATGGGCCATGCGCATCAATGCGGCGTCACGCACGCTGGTATTGAAGGTGCCGGAGGCGTCGGTGACCACGAACACCTCGTAGCCCGCCTCCAGTGCCGAGAGGGTCGGAAAGGCCACGCACACATCGGTGACCACCCCGGCGATGATCAGCTGCTTGCGCCCGGTGGCCTTGATTGCGTTAACGAAGTCTTCGTTATCCCAGGCATTGATCTGCCCCGGCCGGGCGATATAGGGCGCATCGGGAAACATGGCCTTGAGTTCGGGCACCAGCGGCCCATTGGGGCCGTTCTCGAAACTGGTGGTAAGGATGGTTGGCAGCTGGAAGAACTTGGCGATATCGGCCAGGGCCAGCACGTTGTTCTTGAATTCGTCCGGGCTGTAGTCACGCACCAGCGACAGCAGGCCGGCCTGGTGATCGACCAGCAGCACGACCGCGTCATCCTTGTTCAGCCGCTTGTAGGTGAAAGACATAAGAAACCTCCTGGAAATAGGCAGTAATCGAACGCCACGAGGCGCCCTCGGGAATAAAAAGCTTAGCCCCAGGCACCAGCGCCGACCTCCGGGCTGCAGGCGAAATGGCTTTTCGCCGGAGGCGAACAATCAACGGGGATCGTTGCGGTTATGCTTGGCGAACTCGCCAGGGTATTCGGGAGCCCCATGAAACTAGATCTGCAGGAAATCGCGACCTTCCTTCAAGTGGTGGAGCTGGGCAGCGTCAGCCTGGCCGCCGAGCGCCTGGGGGTGGCCAAATCGGTGGTCAGCAAGCGCCTGAGCGATCTGGAACGACGCCTGGGCGCCAAGCTGCTGTACCGCTCCACGCGCAAGGTAACGCCCACCGAGAGCGGCCGGCAGTTCTACCCGCGGGCCAAGGATGCCCTGGCCGCGCTGCACGAAGCGGCCGAGCTCGCCAGCCTGGATGACAGCGGCCTATGTGGCAGCCTGCGCATCCTCGCGCCCATGAGCTTTGGCACCCTGTGGCTGGCGCCGCTGCTGGCCGACTTTATGCAACAGCACCCGCGCATCCACTTGTCCCTGCAACTGGATGACCGCATCAGCGACTTCGAGCGCGAGGGCTACGACCTCTGCCTGCGCGTCTCGCACCTGCGCGACAGCGCCCTGATCGCCCGTGAACTGGCCCCCAGCCCGCGTATCCTCTGCTGCAGCCCGGCCTATGCCGAGCGCCACGGCGTACCCCAGAGCCCGGAGCAGATCCTCGAGCATGCCTGCATCGGCTACAGCAACGTGGCCGCCAGCCAGGTCTGGTCGTTCGAGCGTATCGATGCACCGGGCGAGTCCCTCAGCCTCTCGCCCAGCGGGCGTTTTACCAGCAACAACGGCGAGGCCATGCGCGATATGGCCCTGCGCGGCCTGGGCCTGGCCGTGCTGCCGGCCTTTATCGTGCAGCGGCAGATCGAGGAAGGCTCGCTGCTGGCCATCGAGCCCGGCGTGCGGCCAACGGACAACTGGATCCACCTCCTCTACCCGCGCTCACGCCGCGCCTCACCCAAGGTGCTGGCGTTGTGCGACTTTCTCCAGCAGAGCCTGGCCAGCCTGCCCTGGAACCGCCACGCCTGATCCACAGCTTTTGTAGGCCCCCCCTTGCTGACGATGCTTACAACCCGCAAAAATCGCCAGCCTGGGTCAACGGCATTCCCATGCAGCCCCAGCCCCTTACAATGACGTCTTTTCCCGGGAAGCCTGCCATGCCCCCTATCCCTGCCTACGGCGTCGGCGACGCCTCCTACCAGGCCGCCGGCGGTATCGACGGTTTGCAGCGTCTGACCTGTGACTTCTACCGGCTGATGGACCAGCAGCCCGAGGCGGCCGACCTGCGCGCAATGCATGGGGAAAGCCTGGAGCTGGCGCGGGACAAGCTGGCCTGTTTTCTTAGCGGCTGGCTCGGCGGCCCCAAGCTGTTCCAGGAAAAGTACGGCGGCATCGCCATCCCCTCCTTCCACGCCCAGTGGCCCATAGACGAGCGCCTTAGCGAAATCTGGCTGAGCTGCATGGCCCAGGCCATTGCCCAGCAGCCCTTCGCTCCGGACTTCGCCGAGTACCTGCTGACCCAATTGCGCGTGCCAGCCCAGCGTATCGTGCAGGCCAGCCGCAACCGACACGGACAGCCCTAGCGCGGATATCGCGCGCCAGCGGGCGACCACGGCGACGCAGCGCTCTCGTTGTTAAGCCAATGGCGCCGTCGATCCAGCATCACCGGATGCAACCTCAGGCCACCTGAGGTGCTCTAAGTCGTGTCGCCAAGCCGCTTAAGCCGCAGTTAAGCAAAGGATGTTTTCCTGAGCCGACGCATTGCTTGCGCCAGTTGCCCCACCACGTCCCCCATACAGAAGAAGGACTGCCCATGCCGTTCGCTGCATCGCATCGCCCTTACGCCTTTTACTGGCTGCTGTCCTGGCTGGCCGTGGCCCTGAATCTGGGCCGTTTCTTTGACCTGGCCGCACCGTCCTGGCTGCTGCTCTACCAACTGCTGCTGATTGGCAGTTATGCGCTGCTGTTTATCGCACCAGCCTGGGCCATCAGCCGCCTGGCTCTGAGGCTCTCGCCCAAAGCGGCGGCGGCCCTGGCCGTGTTGCTGGCGGGCAGCGTGCAACTGGCGCTGTATGGCGACCACCTGCTCTGGCAGCTCTACGGTTTTCACCTCAACGGTTTTGTCTGGAACATTCTCAGCACCCCGGGCGGCATTGCCGCGCTGGGCTCGTCGGCCTCCACAGAACGCGAAGTGGCGCTGCTCGCCGTAGGCCTATTCGCCCTGCAGGCGGGCCTGCTGGCACTGGCCCACGGTCTGGCGCGTATGCATGGCTTGCCCGTTGCACGCCTGGTCTGGGTGCTGCCGCTGTTTATCCTGGCCACCCTCGGCGAGCGCATCAGCTATGGCGTCAGCCACTTCTACGGCTACAGCCCGCTGCTGGAAAACGCCCAGCGCGTGCCCTTCTACCAGCCGCTGACCATGCGCCGCGTGTTGGAAAAGCAATTCGGCCTGGAACGCCCGCAGCGCCTGGAAGTTGCCAGCGCCGAGCTGAACGGCCAGTTACGCTACCCGCAGGCCCCGCTGCGTATCGAGCCGCCAGCCAAGCCGCTGAATATCGTCTGGCTGGTCGCCGAATCCTGGCGCGCCGACAGCCTCAACCCACGGGTAATGCCACAGACCCATGCCTTCGCCCAACGCGCCCAGCATTTCGTCAGCCATTACTCCGGCGGCAACGGCACGCGCATCGGCATGTTCAGCCAGTTCTACAGCCTGCCGGCGAACCTCTGGTTCCCGGTGCTCGATGCCCGGGTCGGCAGCCCGCTGATCGAGGTGCTGCAGCAGCAGAACTACCAGATCAAGCTGCTCACCAGCGCCCGCTTCAGCTACCCGGAATTCGACAAGACCCTGTTCGTCAACGTGCCGCGCGAGCAGATGGTCGAGGATGACCAGGGCGAGACCTGGCAGCGTGATCGGCGCAATGTGGATCGGCTGCTGAAGTTTGTCGATGAGCGCGATCCGAACAAGCCGTTTATGAGCTTTCTGTTCTTCGAGTCGCCGCACGCCAACTACAACTTCCCGCCGGAATCGGTGATCGAGCCGGATTACCTGCCCGACTTCAGCTACGCCAGCATGGACCTGCAGCGCGATAT
>DASUOY010000604.1:0-2724 GCA_036276395.1 Pseudomonas sp. | reverse complement strand
CGCCCTGCTGCACAAACCAGTCAGCCGCACCCAGCTGAAAGCCTCCCTGACCTCACTGAAGCTGCAGCCGATTGCCGAACGCACCCATACCGTGCTGGTGGTGGACGACGACCCCAAGGCCGTCGAAGTGATAGCCGCGTTCCTGCCACCGCCGGCCTATGCGGTGGTACGTGCCTACGGCGGCAGCGAGGCGATCACCCTGGCGCAGCGCTTGCACCCCGACCTGATCCTGCTCGATCTGATGATGCCGGACGTCAACGGCTTCGACGTGGTCGCGGCCCTGCAACTCGATAACGCCACGGCGCATATCCCGATCCTGGTGGTGACCGCCAAGCACATCACCGCACAGGATCGCGCCACGTTGAGCGGCAGTCCCGGCCAGGTCATCCATATCGTCGAAAAAGCCGGGTTCAACCAGGCCCGCTTTATCGCCGAAGTGCGGCGTACGCTGTCACCTTAAAAGGACTTAATCGATGGCAAGCATCCTGGTCATTGAAGACAACCCGGCGAACATGAAACTGGCCTCCATGCTGCTGCGCAACGTCGGCCACCGGGTGCTTGGCGCAACCGATGCCGAGGCCGGGCTGCTGCTGGCCCGCGCCGACCCGCCCGACCTGATATTGATGGATATCCAGTTGCCCGGCATGGACGGCCTGGCGGCGACCGCCCTGCTCAAACAGGACCCGCTCACCGTCGCCATTCCGGTGATTGCCCTGACCGCCATGGCGATGAAAGCGGATCAGGAAAAAAGCCGCCTCGCCGGTTGCGACGCCTATATCAGCAAACCGCTGCGCTATCAGGAGCTCTATACGGCGATCGACAGGCTATTGGCCAACCGCGCGCTGCCTGCCGCCCATGCCGAAAATCCCCTTGGTTAGCCGCCCCATGACCGGCCCTGCGAGTATCCCGCCCATAGCCGATTTCACCGCCGGGGCTATGGCCACCGTGCTGATCGTCGACGACGAACTGCACAACCGTAAACTGCTGGAAGTGCTGCTGCAGCCCGAAGGCTACCTGACCCAGAGCGCCGCCAGCGGCGAGGAGGCGCTGGCCTCCATCGCCCAGTGCGCGCCGGATCTGATTCTGCTGGACATCATGATGCCGGGCATGGACGGCTACGCGGTGGCCACCCAGCTCAAAGCCAACCCCCTCACCTCGAATATCCCGATCATCATGGTCTCCGCCCAGGCCGACCGCGCCGCCCGCCTGGCCGGCCTGAATGCCGGGGCGGAAGAGTTTTTGACCAAACCGGTCGACCGCGCCGAACTGTGGCTGCGGGTACGCAACCTGTTGCGCCTGAAATCCTTCAGCGATTTCGTGCAGAACCATAGCTGGGTGCTGGAGCAACAGGTGCAGGCGCGTACCGCCGACTTGCAGCGCTTTCGTTCGGCGATGGACGCTACCGCCGATGCGATTTTCCTGGTGAACCGCGCCAGCATGCGCTTCTTTGAGGTCAATGCGACCGCCTGCCGGATGCTCGGCTACAGCCGCGACGAACTGCTACAGATGGGCCCGGTGCAATTGGAAGCAGGAACGTTCGAGCAACTCACGCGGCTGTACGACGGCCTGATCGCCGGCAGCGACGCCGACGAACTGTCGGAACGCCAGGTGCGGCGCAAGGATGGCTCCCTGCTCCAGGTCGAGGTGCAGCGCCAGGCCCAGCGCTCCGGCGCAGACTGGATCATCGTCGGCGTGGTGCGTGATATCACCGAGCGCAAGGAGGCTCAGCAGCGCCTGCACCGTCTGGCCCATTACGACACCCTCACCGGCCTGCCCAACCGCATGCTGTTCTACGACACCCTGAAAAAAACCCTGCTCCAGGCCGCGGGCAAGCAGTGGCTGGTCGCCGTCCTGTTTATCGACCTGGATCACTTCAAGTACATCAACGACACCCTAGGCCATGCCAGCGGCGATGAGCTGCTCAGGCAGTTCAGCGACCGCCTGGTGCAATGCGTGCGGGTACGCGACACGGTCGGCCGCCTGGGCGGCGACGAATTCGCCCTGATCCTGGTGATGCAGGACAGCCAACAGGGCGCAACCCTGGTGGCCAACAAGATCCGCGAGGTCTTGCGCGCCCCCTTCGACCTGCAAGGCCGCGAAGTGACGCTGACCGCCAGCATCGGCATCACCGTGCACCCTGACGATGCCGAGGACGCCGATACCCTGATCAAGTACGCGGACACCGCCATGTACCGGGCCAAGCAGGCCGGGCGCGACACCTACAGGTTTTTCACGGCGCAGATGAATGCCGAGGTGCTGGCCCGCCTCGAACTGGAAATAGCCCTGCGCAAGGCGGTAGAACTGGGCGAATTCGTGCTGTTCTACCAGCCCAAGGTGCAACTCAATAGCGGCCGGGTGACCGGCGTGGAAGCCTTGCTGCGCTGGCAGCGCCCCGGACACGGCCTGGTATCGCCCCTGGACTTTATCCCGGTTCTGGAAGACACCGGTTTGATCGTCCGTGTGGGCAGTTGGGTGATCGCCACGGCCTGCGCGCAGATCGCCCTCTGGCTGCGTTCCCCGGTCGGGCCTATGCAGGTGGCGGTGAATGTCTGCGGCCGCCAATTTATCGAAGGCGACCTGGAGGGCGATATCCTCCGCGCCCTCGACGACAACGCCATCGACGCCGATCTGCTCGAACTGGAACTGACCGAGAGCACCCTGATGGCCAATACCGCGCCGACCATCGCCTGCTTGCAGAGCCTGAAACAACGCGGCGTACAGATT
>DASUOY010000603.1:0-3266 GCA_036276395.1 Pseudomonas sp. | reverse complement strand
GTCGCCGCGCAGGGCGACGATGCGCTTGATTCCGGCATTCTTGTACAGGGTCAACAGTTCGCGCAGTTCGGCCTTGCTGTCACCAACGCAGGACAGGTGCGGCGCGGCCGGCACCTTGATCTCGCCATCGAGCTGCAGCACGGTATTGAGCGTACGGTCACGGGTGGAGCCACCGGCACCGTAGGTGCAGGAGAAGAAGTCGGGGTTGTAGGTCGCCAGCTGACGGGCGACGTTCATCAGCTTTTCATGCCCGGCTTCGGTCTTGGTGGGGAAGAATTCGAAGCTGTAACGGCGTTCTTGGGACATAAGTCTTTCCAGTTAAAGCAGCCAAACGTAGGCGTAGGGTGGGTTAGCGCCGCATGCCAGCTGAGTGAAGGTTCACTGTGCTGCTGGTGCGGCGCGTAACCCGCCAGAGTGTTCGGTGGGTTACGCCGCTGCGCGGCTAACCCACACTACGGTCTTGTGGCGTTATCAGTAGCGATAAGCGTCCGGCTTGAACGGGCCTGCCTGGGTGACGCCGATGTACTCGGCCTGCTGCTTGGTCAGCTGGGTGACCACGCCGCCGAAGCCCTTGACCATTTCCAGGGCCACTTCTTCGTCGAGCTTCTTCGGCAGCACTTCCACGCACAGGCGCTCGGCTTTCTGCGCGGCCGGCAGCTCGGCGAACTTCTGGCCATAGAGGAAGATCTGCGCCAGCACCTGGTTGGCGAAGGAGCCGTCCATGATCCGGCTCGGGTGGCCGGTGGCGTTGCCCAGGTTGACCAGGCGGCCTTCGGCCAAGAGGATCAGGTAGTCGTCGTTGCGCGCGTCGAAGGCGCCGCTACCTGTGCGGTGGATCTTGTGCACCTGCGGCTTGACCTCTTCCCAGGCCCAGTTCTTGCGCATAAAGGCGGTGTCGATCTCGTTGTCGAAGTGACCGATGTTGCACACCACGGCGCGCTTCTTCAGGGCCTTGAGCATGTTGGCATCGCAGACGTTGACGTTGCCGGTGGTGGTCACGATCAGGTCGATCTTGCCCAGAAGCTGTGCGTCGACGCTGGCTTCAGTGCCATCGTTGAGACCGTTGTTGTACGGCGAAACCACTTCGAAGCCGTCCATGCAGGCCTGCATGGCGCAGATCGGATCGATCTCGGACACCTTGACGATCATGCCTTCCTGACGCAGCGACTGCGCCGAGCCCTTGCCCACGTCGCCGTAGCCGATAACCAGGGCCTGCTTGCCCGACAGCAGGTGGTCGACGCCGCGCTTGATGGCGTCGTTGAGGCTGTGACGGCAGCCGTACTTGTTGTCGTTCTTGCTCTTGGTCACCGAGTCGTTGACGTTGATCGCCGGGATTTTCAGGGTGCCGGCTTTCAGCATGTCGAGCAGGCGGTGTACGCCGGTGGTGGTTTCCTCGGTCACGCCGTGGATCTTGTCCAGCATGGCCGGGTAGCGCTCGTGG
Organism: Pseudomonas sp.; assembly: GCA_036276395.1. Lineage (GTDB taxonomy): Bacteria > Pseudomonadota > Gammaproteobacteria > Pseudomonadales > Pseudomonadaceae > Aquipseudomonas. Next base: position 1,825 of record DASUOY010000603.1, on the reverse strand, counting down.
ATGATCTGGGTCAGGTCGCCGCCGTCGTCGAGGATCATATTGGCGTCCCACGGCTGGCCATCTTTCAGGATGGTCTGCTCGATGCACCACTCGTACTCTTGCTCGGTCTCGCCCTTCCAGGCGAATACCGGGATACCGGCGGCGGCGATGGCGGCAGCGGCCTGATCCTGAGTGGAGAAAATGTTGCAGGACGACCAGCGCACTTCGGCACCCAGGGCGATCAGGGTTTCGATCAGTACGGCGGTCTGGATGGTCATATGGATGCAGCCGATGATCTTCGCGCCGCGCAACGGCTGTTCGCCAGCGTATTTGCTGCGCAGGCCCATCAGGGCGGGCATCTCGGATTCGGCGATGATGATTTCGCGGCGGCCCCAGGCAGCCAGGGCAATGTCGGCCACTTTAAAGTCGGTAAAACCGGCAGGCGTCAGTACAGCGCTCATAGATGAGTTCTCCATTCGTTGTCTGCGAATGGGCGCCGTTGATGCGTTTGGTTAACGCCCCATCCGAGCCTGACAGGCGAGGTCTGATTTGGATCGGAACGATCCAGAACAAGCACTCGAGCCTGCTGCAGCGCCCCTCGGACAGGTGGCGGGCACGCGCGGAGCGGGCCGCGCGCGTGAAGCTGGCGAAGTATAGCCAGGCTGGTGGATAAGCCCAAGGCTTTCTGTCGGGCCAATTGGCTGTTATGCCCGAGTGTCCGGCCGCGTGGGCCATGGTGTTTGCCCTGCGCCTGGGGCAGGCTGCCGGCTTCTTTCGTGAGTATCCGGAGTTGCCATGACCCTCGCTTACTGGTGTGTGCTGATCGCGCTGTTTCTGCCTTACCTGTCCACCATCACCGCCAAGGCGGTCAGCGGCGGTTTCAATCCCAGGCACAACTATGACCCGCGGGCGTTCCTCGGCAGCCTCCAAGGCCTGGGCCGGCGCGCCAATAATGCCCAGCTCAACAGTTTCGAGGTCACCCCGGCCTTCGCCGCCGCAGTGATCATCGCTCACCTGGCCGGCGGCGCCGAGCAGGCCCTGCTCGATCAGCTGGCCGTGGCCTTTATCCTCAGTCGCCTGGCCTATTTCATCTGCTATATCGCCGACTGGGCGGCGCTGCGCTCCCTGGTCTGGTTCGTCGGCATGGGGCTGATCATCGGTCTGTTCGTGGTCGCGGCCTAAGTCTGCGTTGAGTTGGTGTGGGTGCTCCAATGTGGTGCGCGCAGGCGCACCCTATTTGGGCGCAAAGGCCCGCGCCTAAAGGCGTACAGCGTCTTGCGGGTTGGTCTGGCTAGACTAGTGTTGTAACGGCGGTGGGAGTCGCCGCAACCAGTCCGTGAGGGATGCGTTATGTCAGCCACTCTGTTCTTCGACCGTCTGTTGTGCGCCATAGGTCTGCGCACCCTGAATCAGCAGTTTCTCTTCTCCTACGCCCTGATGTTCCTGCTGGCGCTGGTCGCCTCGGTGGCGCTGTACCTGAATATGGCGGTGTCGCCGGAGACCATCAACGTCGCTGGCGCGCAGCGCATGCTTAGTCAGAAGATGACGAAGGAAGCCCTGTTGTTGCGTGAGGGCGCCATCGAGCGGGCGGCGCTGGAGGCCACCATCAACCAGTTCGCCCTGGCCCACGAAGCCCTGCTCAAGGGCAGCGTCGAGCGCAAGATCAGCGTTATCGAGGAACCGCAGATCCAGGCGCAGATGGCCCTGGTCGGCAAGCTCTGGCAGGACTTCCGCAGCCAGCTGGAGGCCCTGGCCGGAGGCGCGCAGAAGGTCGACCTGGCCGCGCTGGAAGGGTCCTCGACCACCCTGCTGCGGGAAATGAACAAGGCCGTGGGGCTGATGGCGG
>DASUOY010000602.1:0-2982 GCA_036276395.1 Pseudomonas sp. | reverse complement strand
TCGGTGGCTACAAGAAGTCCGGGGTGGGCCGTGAAACCCACAAGATGATGCTCGACCACTACCAGCAGACCAAGAACCTGTTGATCAGCTACGACATCAACCCGCTGGGCTTCTTCTGACGCAATAGATGTCGGCCCCGGTGCGTTCGCTCCAGCGCGCCGGGTTTACCCTGCGATAGGCCCCCAGGGCAGGATTTGCAGCAGGCTGCAGCGGCCTGCGCGTTCCCCGGCAAATCACTCTCGCAACGCGGCTTCGGCCGCGTTTCTTTTTTCTGCCCGTGCACCTGGCAATCCTTGTGGTGCGCATGGCGCACCCTACCGGGTTGTGGCCGGGCTCGGGGGCGAGTGCCGTAGGGTGCGCCGTGCGCACCGGTCGCCTGCTGTATCTGGCATTCCGGGCCTGCCGCCGTGCGTTGTCCATTGCCTGGCCGTGCTACCAATGCCAGCCCGAATTACTCCCAAAGTACCATTCAGCCGCAGGGCCGCTCGGGGCATAACTAGCACTACCGGAATTCGCCGGTTTTGATAAGAAGAGGACCGCGCCATGTGGACTAAACCCGCCTTCACCGATATGCGCATTGGTTTCGAAGTCACCATGTACTTCGCCAATCGTTGATCCGCCTTGCCCCGGCTCTGCCGGGGCATCTACCCGGAATTTCCCATGCATATCCAGATTCTCGGTTCCGCCGCCGGCGGCGGTTTCCCCCAGTGGAACTGCAACTGCCATAACTGCCGGGGCGTGCGCGATGGCAGCCTGCGCGCGCAGCCGCGTACCCAGTCGTCCATTGCCCTGTCCGACGACGGGGTCAACTGGATACTGTGCAACGCCTCGCCCGATATCCGCGCCCAGATCGAAGCCTTCCCGGCCCTGCAACCGGCCCGCAAGGTGCGTGATACGGCGATTGGCGCAATCATCCTGCTGGACAGCCAGATCGATCACTGCACGGGTCTGTTGACCCTGCGCGAAGGCTGCCCGCACCAGGTCTGGTGTACCGAGATGGTGCACCAGGATCTGACCAGTGGCTTTCCACTGTTCAAGATGCTCGAGCACTGGAACGGTGGCCTGCAGCACAACCTGATCGAACTGGGCGAGGCGCCATTCAGCATTCCGACCTGCCCGAACCTGTCGATCACCGCCATCGCCCTGCGCAGCAGCGCGCCGCCTTATTCGCCGCACCGTGGCAACCCGCACCCAGGCGACAATATCGGCCTGTTCGTCGAGGACCGGCGCACGGGCGGCACGCTGTTCTATGCCCCGGGCCTGGGCCAGGTGGACGAGGCGCTGCTGGCCTGGATGCGCCGCGCCGATTGCCTGCTGGTGGATGGCACGCTGTGGCGCGACGACGAAATGCGCCACTGCGAGGTGGGCGACAAGCTCGGCAGCGAGATGGGCCATCTGCCGCAGAGCGGCCCCGGCGGCATGCTCGAGGTACTCGACAGCCTGCCGGCCAGCCGCAAGATCCTGATCCATATCAACAACACCAACCCCATCCTCAATGTCGACTCCCCCGAGCGCGCGCAACTCGCGGCCCATGGCGTCGACGTGGCCTGGGACGGTATGAGCATCAATTTGTAGGGTGCGCCGCGCACCGGAGAGCCGTGATGAGCCAATCCGCCATGAGCCCCGCCGAATTCGAGCAGGCGCTGCGCGCCAAGGGCGCCTACTACCATATCCATCATCCCTTTCACCGGGCCATGTACGCGGGCACGGCGAGCCGCGAACAGATCCAGGGCTGGGTTGCCAACCGCTTCTATTACCAGGTGTGCATCCCGCTCAAGGATGCCGCGATCATGGCCAACTGCCCGGACCGCGACACCCGCCGCGAGTGGATCCAGCGCATTCTCGACCACGACGGCGCACCAGGGGATCCGGGCGGTATCGAAGCCTGGCTGCGCCTGGCCGAAGCGGTGGGCCTGGAGCGCGAGCAGCTGCTGTCCCAGGAGCTGGTGCTGCCCGGGGTGCGCTTTGCCGTGGATGCCTACGTCAACTTCGCCCGCCGGGCGAGCTGGCAGGAGGCGGCCAGCAGCTCGCTGACCGAGCTGTTCGCCCCGACCATCCATCAGTCGCGCCTGGATGCCTGGCCGCAGCACTACCCCTGGATCGATGCCAGCGGTTACGACTACTTTCGCAAGCGCCTGAAAGAGGCGCGCCGCGATGTCGAGCACGGCCTGCGCATCACACTTGCCTATTACCGCACGGTCGAGAGCCAGCAACGTATGCTGGAGATCCTGCAGTTCAAGCTGGACGTGCTGTGGAGCATGCTCGACGCCATGAGCATGGCCTACGAGCTGCAGCGCCCGCCGTACCACACGGTGACGGCCGAGCGGATCTGGCACCGGGGGATCGCCCTATGAGTCAGTCCCTTGTCAGCATGACCCCCAGGCTGCGCCGCGGCTTTCGCCTGCAGTTCGAGCCGGTGCAGAACTGCCATGTGCTGCTCTACCCGGAAGGCATGATCAAGCTCAACGACAGCGCCGGGGAAATCCTCAAACAGGTCAACGGCAGCCATAGCGTCGGCCAGATTATCGAGGCGCTGAGCGAGCGCTTTCCCGATGTGCCAGGGCTCGATGAAGACATCCTGGCCTTTATGGAGGTAGCCAATGCACAGTTCTGGATCGAGCTTCAGTAAGCCGGGCCATGAAGCAGGCCCACCATTATGGTTGCTAGCCGAGCTGACCTACCGCTGCCCGCTGCAATGCCCCTACTGCTCCAACCCGCTGGATTTCAGTCAGCAGGGCCAGGAGCTGACGACCGTCGAGTGGATCGAGGTATTTCGCCAGGCCCGCGAACTGGGGGCGGCGCAGCTGGGCTTTTCCGGCGGCGAGCCGCTGGTGCGTCAGGACCTGGCCGAGCTGATCAAGGGCGCGCGGGAGCTGGGCTACTACACCAACCTGATCACCTCCGGCATCGGCCTGACTGAGGCGCGTATCGCCGAGTTCTCTAGAGCCGGGCTGGACCATATCCAGATCAGCTTCCAGGCCG
>DASUOY010000601.1:0-3748 GCA_036276395.1 Pseudomonas sp. | reverse complement strand
GGCGACCTGCAGCTGTCGAGCTGGGACGGCCTGACCGGGGTCTACCCCTCGCGGCTGTTCGTCCTGCCGCTGGAGCAGGTGGTCGAGGAGTACACCAAGGTCGAGCTGCGCAGCCTGGCCTCGGTGCCGCTCAAGCTGTCGCGCGACGAACTGGAACAGCTAGTCGCGCGCGCCGTCGAGCAGCACTGGAGCTACGACGGCGACTACTACTTCATCTCCAACAACTGCGCGGTGGAGACCCTCAAGCTGCTGCGCAGCGGCACCGCGCATCCCGATCTGCAGGCGCTCGACAGGATCCTGCCCAACGGCCTGCTGCAACTGCTGGCGGCGCGCGGCCTGGCCGACACCGCGGTGCTCGACGATCCCCGCGAGGCGCTGCGCCTGGGCTATCGCTTCGATTCGTTCCGCGAGCGCTACCAGGCCATGTTCGCCGTGCTGCAACAGCGCCTGCCGATCCAGCAGCGTCAGGTCGAGGACTGGCTGACGCAGCCGGCCGAGGCGCGCCGCGCCTGGTTCGTCAGGGCCGATCTGCGCGCCAGCGCCGCGCTGCTGCTGCTCGAACAGGCGGCGCTACGCCGCCAGTTGTTGTTGGCCCAGGAAGAACTCAAGCAGCGCTACCTGAGTGGCCGCGAGGCGCACAATCCGAGCTTGGACAAGGCCGGCGGCGCGCTGGAGAAGATCCTCGCCAACAGCGGCTTTCTCAGCCGCCCGGCGGAGTTGCTCGAAGGTGGCTATGGCCTGCCGCAAAGTGCCGAGTGGCAACGCCTGGAAAGCGAGAGCCGCAGCCGCCAGGAGCAACTGCGCCAGCTCAGCGACGACCTCGACCAGGAGGTGCGCGGCCTGCTGCAGCCGGCGCGCCTGGCCGAGTTGCAGGCCAGCGAGGTCAACCTGGCGCAACTCGGCACGCACCTGCGGGCGCTGCATAAGGCCAGCGGCGGGCTGCAGCTGCCCTAGGGGATATATTCCTGCTGCTCCTCAGGCAGCTGCGGGTCGACCTGCAGCCAGGGCAGGCGGCTTTGCACCCAGATATGCCGATCCGCCGGCGCCTGCTCCGGGTGATCCAGGGTGGCGATGGTCACGTCCAGGGTCTGTGGGCTGAGGTCGGTGAACAGGCACAGGTGGGCACCGCAGTGGGGGCAGAAACTGCGCGTGCAACTGGCGGACGAGGCGTACTCCCGTGGCGTGCCGGCCAGCCATTGAAAGCTGGCCAGCGGCACGGTGATCCAGGTGGTGAGGATGCCGCCGCTACTGCGCCGGCACACCGAGCAATGGCAGTGGGCGATATCGGCCAGGGGCGCGGCGAACTGGTAGCGCAACTGGCCGCAGTGACAACCGCCGTGATGGACTGGATGCATGGACTGCCCTCCTTCGTTTTCGTCAGCCTAATTCTTTGTCGGCCTTGCGTGGTTATCCTGGGCTGCTCAAGATAGCCGCTGGTCTCTGGGCGGAAATTGCCATGCTGGAGTTGTTGCTGGCCCTGTGGCCGTTATTTGCCTTGATCGTTGCCGGCTATCTGTTGCGCCGCGCCGACTTCCCCAGCGAGGCGTTCTGGCCCGGTGCCGAGCGGCTCAACTACTTCATCCTGTTTCCCGCCCTGCTGTTTAGCAGCCTGGCCACTGCGCCGCTGGACAATCCGGGGTTGCCGCGCCTGGCCCTGGCGGTGCTGCTGGCTCTGGCCGGGGCCTGGCTGGCGCTGTTGCTGCTGCGCCGCCTGCGCGGCTGGCCGGCCGGGCGCTTCGGTGCCTTTACCCAGGGCATTCTGCGCTTCAACACCTACCTGGGCCTGGCTGCGGTGGGCAGCCTGTTTGGCCAGCCCGGCCTGACCCTGGCGGCGCTGATGCTGGCGTTGATGGTGCCGACAGTGAACCTGCTGTCGGTCTGGTCGCTCACCGCCGAGCGGGGTGTCAGCGCCCGCAGCCTGTTGCTGCCGATTGCGCAGAACCCGCTGATTCTCGCCTGCCTGGGCGGCGCCCTGGTCAACCTCGGCGGCATCGGCCTGCCTGGCGGCAGCGAGCGTTTATTGGGCCTGCTGGCCGCCGCCAGTTTGCCGCTGGGGCTGCTCTGTGTCGGCGCCGCGCTCAAGCCGCAGCAACTGCGCGCAGAAGTGCCGGCCCTGGCCTGGAACAGCGCGTTGCGCCTGCTGGGCATGCCCCTGCTGGCCTGGGTGGTGGCCCGGGGCCTGCAGCTGCCGGCCATGGAAAGCAGCGTGCTGGTGCTGTTCTTCGCCTTGCCCACGGCGCCCACGGCCTATGTGCTGACCCGCCAGCTGGGCGGCGACAGCCAGCTGATGGCGGGCATCATCACCCTGCAAACCCTGCTGGCGGCGGCCAGCTTGCCGCTGTTGTTGCTACTGCTCGGTTGAGCTGGCGTCTTTGGCCATATAGTCGCTGAGCAGTTGCTGGTAGCGGCCGCTGTCCTGCAGGGCGCGCAGGCCCAGGTTGAACTGCTCGATCAGCTGCGGCCCCTGCGGGTGGCTGCGCGGCACTATCAGGTGCAGGGTGCTGTTGCTGATCGCGCTGGCGGAGCGGCGGAACAGGCTCGGGTCGGCACCGGTCAGGCGCAGCGCGGTTTCCCCCAGGCGCCGGTCGGAGATAAAGAAATCATCGCGGCCGAGCAGCAACAGGCGTGCGCACTCCTTGAGGCCGGTCGGCGAGTGGCGGGTCAGCAAGCCCTGGTCGAGCAGCGTCTGGAGAATCTTCGGCGGTTGCCAGCCCAGGGGATAACACAGACGCCGGCCCTGCAGGCTGGCCGGATCATCCGGCTCGATGGGCTCGGCGGCGCGGCTGAAGATATGCTGCTCGGCGACGAACAGGGCGGCGGAATACAGGTATTCCTGTTCCCGCTGCGGCGTGCGCACATAGGGAAAGGTCGCGTCGTATTCGCCTTGCAGGGTCTTCAGATAGCCGCGGTTCCAGGGCCGCCAGTCCAGGCTATGGACGATGCTGCGTTCATCCAGCACCGCCTCCACCACCTGGGTCAGCATGCCGCCGCCCGGCAGCGCCTGGCCGGTAAAGGGCGCGTAGTCGTCGCCGGTGACCAGGCGCAGGTCGGCGGCCTGGGCGCAGAGGCACAGGCCAGGCAACAGGTAGATCAGCAAGCGCTGCAGCATCGGGCCAATATCCGGGGGCTATGGCTGTAGTCTAGGGGCAGTTGTCGTTTCGTCGCGAGCCGTGTTGCCGGGTCGGGGCAGTTTTAGCGCGATACTGCGTGGCGCGACACTGATTTGGAACAAGCAAACTTCGCGTTGTGTGCCTGAGTCGGTGATGGCAGTCGCCGACTAAGGCACGCAGGCAATTTCTGTGGCTTAGCCGAATAGATCGAGTTGCCCGGCGTGCGCCGGCGGCGGCAGGTCGCTGCGTTGCAGGCGTTCTGCCAGACCCGCGGCGCGTTCGGCGCGGGTGCTGACGGCTTCGCCCAGGCGCGGCGGCAGGGCCCAGATTTCTACCTTGTGCTTGGCGCGGGTGATGCCGGTGTAGAACAGGCTGCGGGTCAGCAGCGGGCTGGGTTGTTCGGGCAGTACCAGCAGCACTTCGCTGAACTCCGAGCCCTGGCTCTTGTGCACGGTCATGGCGAAGGCGCTGTCGTGGCTGGGCAGGCGCGCCGGGGCGAAGGGGCGGTAGCCGTCCTCACCTTCGAAGAACACCCGCAGGCCGTATTCGCTGTGCAGGCAGATGCCGATATCGCCGTTAAACAGGCCGAGGGCGTAGTCGTTCTGCCGCACCATCACCGGCCGGCCGACATACCAGCG
>DASUOY010000600.1:0-2247 GCA_036276395.1 Pseudomonas sp. | reverse complement strand
GCGCTGCTGGCCCTGCTGGCCGGCCTGTTCGCCCTGGGCATCCTGCTCGGCGTGTGCAGCGCCCTGGGCATTGCCCTGCCGCGCAGCTTCACCCCGATCTACTGGGGCCTGCTGCTGGTGCTGCTCGCCCTCGCCGCGGTCGACGCCCTGCGCTTGCGCCAGGTGCCTTCGCCGCGCATCGAACGCCAGTTGCCCGGCAACCTGCCGCTGGGGCGCTGGAGCGAAGTACGGCTGAACCTGCACCACAGTTACAGCAGCCCGCTGCAGGTGGAGGTATTCGACCACCTGCCCGGCGCTATGGCCTTCGAGCATTTGCCGCTCAAGGTCGACCTGCATCCGGGCGAGCAGACCCAGGTCAGCTACCGGGTGCGCCCGCTGCTGCGTGGGCACTTCCACTTCCCCCAGTGCGAGCTCAGCCTGCCCAGCCCCATGGGCCTGTGGCGCGCCCGGCGTTATCTGCCGGTGAGCGGTGAAACCCGCGTCTACCCGGACTTCGCCCGCCTGTATGGCGCGCAATTGATGGCGGTGGACGACTGGCTCAGCCAGCTCGGCGTACGCCAGCGCCCCCGCCGTGGCCTGGGCCTGGAATTCCACCAGCTGCGCGAGTTTCGCGACGGCGACAGCCTGCGCCAGATCGACTGGAAGGCCACCGCGCGCAAGCGCACCCCGATTGCCCGCGAATACCAGGACGAGCGCGACCAGCAGATCATCTTCCTGCTCGACTGCGGCCGACGCATGCGCAGCCAGGATGGCGAGCTGTCGCACTTCGACCACGGCCTCAACGCCTGCCTGTTGCTCAGCTATGTGGCGCTGCGCCAGGGCGATGCGGTGGGCCTGTCGACCTTCGCCGGTGAGCAGAACCGCTTTCTCGCCCCGGTCAAAGGCCAGGCGCAACTGAATGTGCTGCTTAACGCCCTCTACGACCTGCACAGCAGCCAACAGCCGGCCGACTTCGGCGCGGCGGTGGATGCCCTGCTCAGCCGCCAGCGCCGCCGCGCCCTGGTGGTACTGGTGAGCAACCTGCGCGACGAAGACGATCAGACGCTGTTGCCGGCGCTGAAACGCCTGGGCCAGCAGCACCGCGTGCTGGTCGCCAGCCTGCGCGAAGAAGTGCTGGACAGCCTGCGCCAGCGGCCGGTGCAAGACTTCCAGGGCGCGCTGGATTACTGCGGCACCCTGGACTACCTGAATGCCCGCGCCGGCCTGCATGAACGCCTCAGCGCGCACAAACTGCCGGTGCTGGATGCGCGGCCCAGCGAACTGGGGCCGCAATTGGTGAGCCGTTATCTGGCCTGGAAAAAGGCCGGGGTACTCTAAGGCCCCGCCTCGCTTATGGGTGGGGTGCGCCGTGCGCACGGCGGCTGGCTTAGAGCCAGGTCACCTGCTGTTCCAGGGGAAAGCGCAGGCGCGGGTTGTACACGCCCTTCTCGGTCTGCCGCCCCACCGCCAGCAGCATGATCGGCAAGGCCTCACGGGGGATCTTCAGTACCTTGCGCAGGCGCACCTCATCGAAACCCTCCATCGGACAGCTGGCGTAGCCGTGGCTCTGAAAGGCCAGCATCAGGTTTTGCGCCGCCAGCGCGGTGGACTTCACCGCCCAGATACGCATATCGGCCTTGCTGTTGGGGGTGCGCATCAGCGGCTTGCGCAGCGCCACCACCCGCAACAGCTGGCGCTTGAACAGCCCGAGCAACCCCAGGGGCCCCTGGTTGTACTGAAAGGGCGCGGTCTTGCGGTAGAAATGGCGAATACGCGCCGGCACTTCGGGCTCTGGCCAATAATCGATGATGTTCTGGCAGGCCTGTTTCCAGGTATCGGGGCGCGCCAGCACGGCGATGATCAAGGGCGCCTTGGCCGCGTTCTGGCTCATGCACACCGGGTGCAAACGGGCCAGCAGCGCCGGATCGCGAACCACCTGAAAGCTCCAGGGCTGCAGATTGCAGGAGTTGGGCGCGAGTACCGCCAATTCCAGGCAGTCGCGCACCACCTCGTCCGGCACCGGCTCGGCGCTAAACCGGCGCACCGCCCGGCGGCTCTCGATCAGCTGGCGCAGCGCCGCGGGCGTGGCATGGGGAATGGCACTATCGGAAGGAAACAGGCTCATGCGGGGCGTCCTCGGCAGATCGCCCGATTAAGCCGATATGCCAGGCGGCGAACAAGCGGCAATGACCTATAGTGCGCAGCCTTGGCGTAAATGGCCTGAGAACCTGTTTACGATCTGCTGCGCGTCGGCCATCCGGCGTTAAA
>DASUOY010000599.1:0-3452 GCA_036276395.1 Pseudomonas sp. | reverse complement strand
GGCCCCATCAGGTACAGATAGACCGGCATGATCGTCTCGGGCAGTGGGTTGTTCGCCGGGTTCTCGCCTGGGTAGGCCTGGGCGCGCATGTCGGTGCGGGTGGCGCCCGGGTTGACGCTGTTGGCGCGCACGGTGGAGAGGCCGTCGACTTCATCGGCGAGCACCTGCATCAGGCCCTCGGTGGCGAACTTGGACACCGCGTAGGCGCCCCAGTAAGCGCGACCCTTGCGCCCGACGCTGCTGGAGGTGAACACCACCGACGCATCGGCCGAGAGCTTGAGCAGTGGCAGCAGGGTGCTGGTGAGCATAAACATGGCGTTGACGTTGACCTGCATGACGCGCATGAAGTTGTCGCCGGACAGCTGCTCCAGCGGCGTGCGCGGGCCGATGATCGAGGCGTTGTGCAGCAGGCCGTCGAGCTTGCCGAATTCGGCTTCGATCATTGCCGCCAGTTCGTCGTACTGGTGCGGCAGGGCGGTTTCCAGGTTGAAGGGAATCACCGCCGCCTGCGGGTGGCCGGCGGCTTCGATGGCGTCATACACCCGGCTGAGGTTTGCTTCGCTCTTGCCCAGCAGCAACACGGTGGCGCCATGGGCGGCGAAGGTTTGCGCGGCGGCCGCACCGATCCCGCGGCCAGCGCCGGTGACCAGTATCACTCGGCCTTTGAGCAGGTCCGGGCGGACGGAATAGTCGAACATGTGGGGCTCCTCCGGAGAGCTGCAAGCCTTAAGCGGCAAGCATCAAGTTAACAGCGAATAGATTGGGCGCAGGCAGGCGGCTATTGCGTCAGCAGCCGCACAGCGCCTGTTCGAGCAGGCTGCGCAGTTGCAGTGGGTGATCGACCACCGCGTCGGCGCCCCAGTTGCGCGGGTTGTCTTGCGGGTGGATATAGCCGTAGCTCACCGCGGCGGTCTTGCAGCCGGCGGCGCGGCCAGCTTCGATATCGCGTTCGTCGTCGCCGATAAACAGGGTCTCGCCGGGTTCTACGCCCATCTTGGCGCAGGCCAGCAGGAGCATTTCCGGATCGGGTTTGCTGCGGCTGACGTGGTCCGGGCAGACCAGCACCGCCGAGCGCTCGGCCAGGCCGAGTTGCTGCATGATGGGCTCGGCGTAGCGCACCGGTTTGTTGGTCGCCACGCCCCAGATCAGCTTGGCCTGCTCGATGCTCGTGAGCAGTTCGGCGATGCCGTCGAAGGGGCGGGTCAGTATCGCGCAGTGCTCCTGATAGCGTTCCAGAAACTCCAGGCGCAAGGCTTCGAAGCCCTCGGCCTCGGGGTCCATGGCGAAGGTGGCCGCCACCATGGCGCGGGCGCCGCCGGAAACCTGATCGCGGATCAGCTTGTCGGCAATCGGCGCCAGGTCGCGCTCGGCGCGCATGGCCTGGCAGATGGCGATAAAGTCCGGCGCGCTGTCGAGCAGGGTGCCGTCCATATCGAAAAGAACCGCGCGTAAACGCATGCGCCTCACTCCTCGCGCAGGGTCTGGATCATATAGTTGACGTCGACATCGGCTTCCAGCTTGTAGCGCTTGCTCAGCGGGTTGTAGGTCAGGCCGATGATGTCCTTGACCTGCAGGCCCGCCTCGCGGCTCCAGGCGCCCAGTTCCGAGGGACGGATAAATTTCTTGAAGTCATGAGTGCCGCGCGGCAGCAGGCGCATCAGGTACTCGGCGCCGATAATGGCGAACAGGTAGGCCTTGGGGTTGCGGTTGATGGTGGAGAAGAACACCTGGCCGCCAGGCTTGACCATGCGGTAGCAGGCGCGGATCACCGAGGCCGGATCGGGCACGTGTTCGAGCATTTCCAGGCAGGTGACCACGTCGAACTGGCCGGGCATCTCCTCGGCCAGGGCTTCGGCGGTGATCTGCCGGTACTCCACCGAGACGCCGGATTCCAGCTGGTGCAACTGGGCCACTGCCAGCGGCGCTTCGCCCATATCGATGCCGGTCACGGTCGCGCCGCGCTGGGCCATGGATTCGCTGAGGATGCCGCCGCCACAGCCAACGTCCAGTACCTTCTTGCCGGCCAGGCCGACACGTTCGTCGATCCAGTTGACCCGCAGCGGGTTGATGTCATGCAGCGGCTTGAACTCGCTTTCACGGTCCCACCAGCGATGGGCGAGGGCTTCGAATTTGGCGATTTCGGCGTGGTCGACGTTGCTCATATAAATCCCTGAATCAGGCTGCGGCGCGAAGCGCTTATGGTGCCAGCTTTGCGTTGTGGAGTGGGCGGCTCTTGGCCGCCCACTATATGTCAGTTTGTCGCAGAGCCGGCTGGGTAGTCCGGATGAAATCCGGGCTATCTATCTTTTCCAGCGATCTTCGCGCCCCAGGCGCGGGCGTTGGCGATAATTCGCTGCTCGTCCAGGCGGGTCAGTTGGCCGCCGTCGAGCAGTTGCTTGCCGCCGACCCACAGGTGTTCGACGCAGGCCCGGCCGCCGGCGTAGATCAGCTGCGAAACCGGGTCGTAGACCGGTTGCTGGGCCAGGCCGGACAGATCGAATACCGCCAGGTCGGCGGCCTTGCCCGGCTCCAGGGAGCCGATTTGCTGTTCCCGGCCGAGGGCGCGGGCGCCATTTAAGGTGGCCATGCGCAGCGCGCTGTGGGCGTTGAGGGCGGTGGCCGAGCCGGCTACGGCCTTGGCCAGCAAGGCGGCGGTGCGGGTTTCGCCGAGCAGGTCCAGGTCATTGTTGCTCGCCGCGCCATCGGTGCCGATGGCCACGTTGACCCCGGCCTGCCAGAGCCTTTCCACCGGGCAGAAGCCGCTGGCCAGCTTGAGGTTGGATTCCGGGCAATGGATCACGCTGGTGTTGCTGGCCACCAGCAGGGCGATGTCCTCGTCGTCGATCTGGGTCATATGCACGGCCTGAAAGCGCGGGCCGAGCAGGCCCAGGCGGGCCAGGCGCGCCAGTGGGCGCTCGCCGCGCTGCTCCAGGCTCTGCTGCACCTCGAAGGCGGTCTCGTGCACATGCATATGGATGCCGGCGTCCAGCTCTTCGGCAAGCATGCGGATGTTTTCCAGCTTGTCGTCGCTCACCGTGTAGGGCGCGTGGGGGCCGAAGGCGACGCTCAGGCGCGGGTGCTGCTTGAGGTCATCGAACAGGCTCAGGCCCTTGCGCAGCGCCTCGTCGGCGTCGCGGGCGCCGGGGATGGGGAAATCCAGCACCGGAATGGTGATCTGCGCGCGGATGCCGCTCTTGTGCACCTGCTCGCAGGCGGTTTCCGGGAAGAAATACATATCGGAGAAGCAGCTGATGCCGCCCTTGAGCTGCTCGGCGATGGCCAGCTCGGTGCCGTCCTGGACGAACTGTTCGTTGACCCACTTGGCCTCGGCCGGCCAGATGTGCTGCTCCAGCCAGGTCATCAGTGGCAAATCGTCGGCCAGGCCGCGGAACAGAGTCATCGCCGCGTGCCCGTGGGCATTGACCAGGCCCGGAGTCAGCAGGCGTCCCGGC
>DASUOY010000598.1:0-6301 GCA_036276395.1 Pseudomonas sp. | reverse complement strand
GTATCGCGGGTGACCGGGATCAAGTTCGATATCGATTACAGCGTCAAAGGCTACTGAGTCGGCCGCTGGCCGTGCGCCAGGCGGCTTGCAGCCCGGCGTTGCAACCTTGTAGCCTGCCGCCCTATGACTAGACCCATTCTCTATATCCACGGCCTGAACAGCTCGCCGGCCTCTCTCAAGGCCAGCCAGTTGCAGCGCGCCATGACGCAGCTGGGCCTGGCCGAGCAACTGCGCGTGCCGGCCCTGCACCACCATCCGCGCCAGGCCATCGCCCAGCTCGAAGCCCTGATTGGCGAGCTTGGTCGCCCCGTGCTGGTTGGCAGCTCGTTGGGCGGCTACTATGCGACCTTTCTTGCGGAGCGCCATGGCCTGCCAGCGCTGCTGATCAACCCGGCGGTGCGCCCGCATCTGCGTTTCGATGGTTACCTGGGGCCGCAGAAGAATTACTACAGCGGCGAGACCTGGGAGTTGACCAGCGATCACGTGACGGCCCTGGCCGAGCTGGATGTAGCGGTGCTGCAAGATCCTGCGCGCTATCAGGTATGGCTGCAGACCGCCGACGAAACCCTCGATTACCGTGATGCCCAGGCGTATTACCGGGCCTGTGCGCTGCGTATCCAGGCCGGCGGCGACCACGGTTTTCAGGGCTTTGCCGAGCGCCTGCCGATGCTTTTCGCTTTCGCCGGTATTCCCCGCCACCTGTGGCAGGATATCGACTTTTCCGCTCTCAATTGACGAACAAGAGACCCCATGGCCCAGCAAGGTTCTAGCTCTTACAACGCCGATGCCATCGAAGTCCTTTCCGGCCTCGACCCGGTGCGCAAACGCCCGGGCATGTACACCGACACCAGCCGGCCCAACCACCTGGCCCAGGAAGTCATCGACAACAGCGTCGACGAAGCCCTGGCCGGCCATGCCAAGTCGATCCAGGTGATCCTGCACGAGGACAACTCCCTGGAAGTGCTCGACGACGGTCGCGGCATGCCCGTGGATATCCACCCGGAAGAGGGCGTGCCGGGGGTCGAGCTGATCCTCACCAAACTGCACGCCGGCGGCAAGTTCAGCAACAAGAACTACCAGTTCTCCGGCGGCCTGCATGGCGTGGGCATCAGTGTGGTCAACGCGCTGTCGACCAGCGTGGTGGTCAAGGTCAAGCGCGACGGCAACGAGTACCAGATGAGTTTTGCCGACGGCTACAAGGCCAGCGACCTGGCCGTGGTCGGCACGGTGGGCAAGCGCAACACCGGCACCAGCGTGCATTTCTGGCCGGACGCCAAGTATTTCGACTCCTTCAAATTCTCGGTCAGCCGCCTTAAGCACGTGCTGAAAGCCAAGGCCGTGTTGTGCCCGGGGCTCGCGGTCAGCTTCGAGGACAAAGCCAGTGGCGAAAAAGTCGAGTGGATGTACGAAGACGGCCTGCGCTCCTATCTGGTGGATGCCGTCAGCGAGTTTGAGCGGCTACCCAATGAGCCGTTCTGCGGCAGCCTGGCGGGTAACAAAGAGGCGGTAGATTGGGCGCTGCTGTGGCTGCCGGAAGGCGGCGACGCGGTGCAGGAAAGCTACGTCAACCTGATTCCCACGGCCCAGGGCGGTACCCACGTCAACGGTTTGCGCCAGGGTCTGCTGGATGCCATGCGTGAGTTCTGCGAGTTCCGCAGCCTGCTGCCGCGCGGGGTCAAGCTGGCGCCGGAAGATATCTGGGAGCGCATCGCCTTCGTTCTGTCGATGAAGATGCAGGACGCCCAGTTCTCCGGGCAGACCAAGGAGCGCCTGTCGTCCCGCGAGGCCGCCGCCTTTGTCTCCGGCGTGGTCAAGGACGCCTTTAGCCTGTGGCTTAACGCCCACCCGGAGCTCGGCCAGCAGCTCGCCGAACTGGCGATCAGCAACGCCAACCGTCGCCTCAAGGCCGGCAAGAAGGTCGAGCGCAAGCGCATCACCCAGGGCCCGGCGCTGCCCGGCAAGCTGGCCGATTGCGCGGGCCAGGACCCGATGCGCTCCGAGCTGTTTCTGGTGGAGGGCGACTCCGCCGGCGGTTCGGCCAAGCAGGCGCGCGACAAGGAATTCCAGGCGATCCTGCCGCTGCGCGGCAAGATCCTCAACACCTGGGAGGTCGATGGCGGCGAAGTGCTGGCCAGCCAGGAGGTGCACAATATCGCCGTGGCGGTTGGCCTCGATCCGGGCTCCAGCGACCTCTCCCAGTTGCGCTATGGCAAGATCTGCATCCTTGCCGACGCCGACTCCGACGGCCTGCATATCGCTACCCTGTTGTGCGCCCTGTTCGTCCAGCATTTCCGCCCGCTGGTGGATGCCGGCCATGTCTACGTGGCCATGCCGCCGCTGTACCGCATCGACCTGGGCAAGGACATCTTCTACGCCCTGGATGAAGCCGAGCGCGATGGCATCCTCGACCGCCTGGTGGCCGAGAAGCGTCGCGGCAAGCCGCAGGTCACCCGTTTCAAGGGGCTGGGTGAGATGAACCCGCCGCAGCTGCGCGAAACCACCATGGACCCCAATACCCGGCGCCTGGTGCAGCTGACTCTGGATGACTTCGAGGGCACCCGCGAGGTCATGGATATGCTGCTGGCGAAGAAGCGCGCCGGTGACCGCAAGAGCTGGCTGGAGTCCAAGGGCAACCTGGCCGAGGTGCTGCTCTGATGCGGCGGCTGTTGGCCGCCTGCTTGCTGGCCTGTTCGCCGCTGCTGGCCGCCGCCCCGGCGCTGGAAGAGTTGAAACTGCTCAGCGAGCAGCCGGTCGAGGGCATAGCAGCCGGCAATCTGTCGGGCCTGGCCTGGTGCGGCGACGCGCTGTGGGCGGTTTCGGATCGCGAAGACGAGCGCCTTTATCGACTGCAACCGGGTGCGGCGCAATGGCAGGCCATGGCCGAGACCTTTGTCGCCCCGCCGGCGCCGGCTATCCGCTTGCCCTGGGGCTTGCGCATGCGCGGCTGGGTCGCCGGGCTGCTGCGTGGCGGTGAATTGGATTTCGAAGGTTTGAGCTGCGATGCGGCCGGTAATCGCTACCTGGTCAGCGAGGCGCGGGCGGCGGTGCTGCAAGTGCCGCTTGTCGGTGCGGCCAACTGGTTGAACCTGCCGGCAGGCCTGGTGCGTCAGGCGCGGGCCAGCGGCATGTTGCTCAAGTACAACGCTTTGCTGGAGGGCGTGGCGGTCGATCCGGCCGGTCAGCGCCTGTATCTGGCGGCCGAGCGCATGCGCCGTGGTCTGTTGGTGGTGCACAGGCAGCAGCAGACCTGGGGCTGCACCGGCGGCTGTGTGCTGCTCAGCGAGGCGGGCACGGAGTCAGGGCCAGAGTCCCTGGGGGGCAAGCCGGAGCCTCGGGATTTCTCGGGCTTGGCCTTCTATAACGACAAACTCTTCACCCTGGAGCGTCAGGCGCACCGCATCTGCCGGCGCAGCCTGGATACTGCTGCGGTTGAGCAGTGCTGGTCGTTTGCCGCCGAGGCGCTGAGCGAGGCGCGTCGTTATCCACCGGCCTATGGTCTGGCGGAAGCGCTGTGGGTGGATCAGGACGGCGCCTGGATCGGTGTCGATAACGGCCGTTTCAGCCGTGCCGACGGTGAGTCGCGGCCGATTGTCTGGCGCTTTGCCGCACCGCAAGGCGGCTGGGGCAGCAATCCGTGACTGAGCAGCCGGCGGGAAAGCGTGCCGGGCGGGTCATGCTGGTGCTGGCCTGGGGTGCGGCGTTGCTGTTGGCCACGCATTACTTCGGCAAGTGGGAGGAGGGGCGTGATAACCCCAACCGGGCGCCGCAGTCGGTGCACGGCGACGGTTTTGTCGAAGTGCAGCTGCTGAGCAGCCGGGGCGGGCATTATGTGCTGGACGGCCAGATCAATGACCAGCGCGTGACTCTGATGCTCGATACGGGCGCCAGCGCGGTCGCCGTGCCTGCCGCCGAAGCCGAGCGCCTGGGCCTGGTACGCGGCGCGCCGGTGCAGGTGCGCACCGCCAACGGCACTGTCACGGGCTACCGTACGCGCCTGAGCAGCCTGCAATTGGGCGAGATTCAACTGCATGACGTCGCCGCCCTGATTACCCCGGGCATGGAAGGCGACGAGATCCTGCTGGGCATGAGTGCCCTGAAACAACTCGAATTTACCCAGCGCGGCGGCACCTTGACGCTGCGCCAATCCACCTTGCAATGAGGCACGCATGAGCGAATCCCTCGATTTGAGCCTGGACGGTGTTGAACGCCGTTCCCTTGCCGACTTTACCGAGCAGGCTTACCTCAATTACTCCATGTACGTGATCATGGACCGCGCGCTGCCGCATATCGGTGACGGCTTGAAGCCCGTGCAGCGGCGCATCGTCTATGCCATGAGCGAGCTGGGCCTGGACGCCGATTCCAAGCACAAGAAGTCGGCGCGTACCGTCGGTGATGTGCTCGGCAAGTTCCACCCCCACGGCGACAGCGCCTGCTACGAGGCCATGGTGCTGATGGCGCAGCCGTTCAGCTACCGCTACACATTGGTCGACGGCCAGGGCAACTGGGGGGCACCGGACGATCCCAAATCCTTCGCCGCCATGCGTTATACCGAGGCGCGCCTATCGCGCTATTCCGAGGTGCTGCTGACCGAACTGGGCCAGGGCACCGTGGACTGGGTGCCGAACTTCGACGGCACCCTGAATGAGCCGGCGACCCTGCCGGCACGCCTGCCGAATATTCTGCTTAACGGCACGACGGGGATTGCGGTCGGTATGGCCACCGATGTGCCGCCGCACAACCTGCGTGAAGTGGCCGCTGCCTGTGTGCGTTTGCTGGATCAGCCGAATGCCACGGTCGAGCAGCTCTGCGAACATGTGCTCGGCCCGGATTATCCGACCGAAGCCGAGGTCATCACCCCGCGCAGCGATCTGCTGAAGATCTACGAAACCGGCAAGGGCTCGGTGCGCATGCGCGCCGTGTACCGTGTCGAGGACGGCGATATCGTGGTCACCGCGCTGCCGCATCAGGTCTCCGGGGCCAAGGTGCTGGAGCAGATCGCCGCGCAGATGCAGGCCAAGAAGCTGCCGATGGTCGCCGACCTGCGCGACGAGTCGGACCACGAGCACCCGTGCCGCATCGTGATCATCCCGCGCTCCAATCGGGTGGACGCCGACGAGCTGATGCAGCACCTGTTCGCCACCACCGAGCTGGAATCCAGCTACCGGGTCAACACCAACGTTATCGGCCTGGATGGCAAACCGTCGGTCAAGGACCTGCGCACCCTGCTCACCGAGTGGCTGCAGTATCGCGTCAATACCGTGCGTCGCCGCCTGCAGTTCCGCCTGGACAAGGTCGAGAAGCGCCTGCACCTGTTGGAGGGCTTGCTCACCGCCTTCCTCAACCTGGATGAAGTGATCCATATCATCCGCACCGAGGATCAGCCCAAGCCGGTGCTGATGGAGCGCTTCGGCTTAAGCGAGCTGCAAGCCGACTATATCCTCGACACCCGCCTGCGCCAGCTTGCCCGCCTGGAAGAGATGAAGATCCGCGGCGAGCAGGACGAGCTGGCCAAGGAGCGCGCCAAGTTGCTGGCCCTGCTCGGCAGCGAAACCAAGCTGAAGAAGCTGGTGCGCGATGAACTGATCAAGGATGCCGAGACCTATGGCGATGACCGCCGCTCGCCCATCGTCGCCCGCGCCGAAGCCAAGGCCCTGAGCGAAACCGAGTTGATGCCGACCGAGCCGGTCACCGTAGTAATTTCCGAGAAGGGCTGGGTGCGCTGCGCCAAGGGCCACGATATCGACGCCACTGGCCTGTCGTACAAGGCTGGCGATGGCTTCAAGACGTCTGCGCCAGGTCGCTCCAACCAGTTCGCGGTGTTTATCGACTCCACCGGGCGCAGCTACTCGCTGGCTGCCCATTCGCTGCCGTCCGCCCGTGGTCAGGGCGAGCCGCTCACCGGGCGCCTGACGCCGCCGCCGGGGGCGACCTTCGAGTGCGTGCTGTTGCCCGATGACAATGCGCTCTATGTGATTGCCTCGGATGCCGGCTACGGCTTCGTGGTCAAGGGTGAAGACCTGCAGGCCAAGAACAAGGCCGGCAAGGCATTGCTCAGTCTGCCGGTCGGCGCGCTGGTGGTGCCGCCGAAACCTTTGGCCAATCGCGAGGAGGACTGGCTGGCCGCGGTGACCACCGAAGGTCGCCTGCTGCTGTTCCCGGTGCGCGATCTGCCGCAACTGGGCAAAGGCAAGGGCAACAAGATCATCGGCATCCCCGGCGAGCGCGTGGCCAGCCGTGAGGAATACCTCACCGATCTGGCCGTGCTGCCGGCAGGTAGCACCCTGGTGCTGCAGGCTGGTAA
>DASUOY010000597.1:0-8648 GCA_036276395.1 Pseudomonas sp. | reverse complement strand
AGCAGGTCGTCGTGCCAGCCCTCGGCGTAGGCGGCGGCGAGCTTCTGGTGGCTGGCCACGGCCAACTGGTCCTGCTCGTCGCGGGGGATGGCCCAGCGCTGCGCCATCAGCTCGCAGTGCTCGCCCATGGACAGCCCGGTGCGCGGCTCGCCGTTACGCGGGATGGCCGGGGCCAGATGGCGCGGGCGGATCTGCAGCAGGCTCTTGATCTTCTCACCGGTACTTTTGCCACGGTTGGCCTGCAGCAGAATCTGCCGCAACCCTTCGTTGACCCCGATCGGCGCGTCCGAGGTGGTGTCGACGCCGCCGGCGATGCCGCACTCGATCTGCCCCAGGGCGATCTTGTTGGCCACCAGCAGCGCCGCCTCCAGGCCGGTGCCGCAAGCCTGTTGCAGGTCATAGGCCGGCGTCTCCGGGGCCAGGCGCGAGCCCAGCACGCACTCGCGGGTCAGGTTGAAATCCCGCGAATGCTTGAGCACCGCGCCGGCCACCACTTCGCCGAGGCGCTCGCCGTGCAGGTTGAAGCGCTCCACCAGGCCATCCAGGGCGCTGGTCAGCATCTCCTGGTTGCTCGCCGTGGCGTAGACCGTATTGGAGCGGGCGAAGGGGATGCGGTTACCACCGACTATGGCGACGCGGCGCGGCTGGGTCATGGACGACTCCTGGATCTGGAATGGATGGCGCACAGGCTAACCTGTCACCGCCGCCTGGCATTGGCCGCCTTGCCAGCGCAGCAGGCTGGCCGGGTCAATTGCGCTGACGCGCGGTCTGCGTAGAGTGGGCGCACTTTTCGCTTTCCGCGCAGGAGCCACTGCCATGTCCGACCGCTATCTCGCCTTCGCCAACTCCCCTGCCGGCCGCCGCCTGGTCAGCGCCCTCGGCCTGCCGGCCCCGTTGCGCCTGGAGCGCTGGCAGAGCGGGCGCAATCGCGCGGTGGACGGCGCCCTGCTGCTCGGCGGCGAAGGCAGCCTGGCCAGCGCCGTGGCCGGCTTCGGCAAACGCCTGAGCAACAGCCTGTTCGCCAGCCGCGAGGGCCAGTTCGAGCTACCGCGCTGGACCGCCGAGCACGGACCCAGGCTCAAGGCCCTGGTGTTTGACGCAAGCCAGCTGAGCCGCTTCGAGCAGCTGATCGAGCTACGCGATTTCTTCCAGCCGGCTCTCAAGGGGCTGGGCCAATGCCCGCGGGTGGTGATCCTCGGGCGCGCCCCGGAATCGCTCAAAGACCCTATCGCCGCCAGCGTGCAGCGCGCCCTGGAAGGCTTTAGCCGTTCCCTGGGCAAAGAGATCCGCCGTGGCGGCAATGTGCAATTGCTCTATGTCGGCAAGGGCGGCGAGGCGCAGCTGGAAGGCGCGCTGCGCTTCTTTCTGTCGCCGAAAAGTGCCTATGTCTCGGGGCAGGTGCTGCGCCTGAATGCCTGCAGCGAACAGGTCAAGGACTGGACCCGCCCGCTGGCCGGCAAGAAGGCCCTGGTCACCGGCGCCTCCCGCGGCATAGGCGCGGCCATCGCCGAGACCCTGGCCCGCGACGGCGCCGAGGTGCTGCTGCTGGACGTACCGCCGGCCAAGCAGGCGCTCGAGGCCCTCGCCGCGCGCCTGGGCGGGCGCGGCCTGGCCCTGGATATCTGCGCCAGCGACGCCGCCGCGCAGCTGGTTGAGGCGCTGCCGGACGGCATCGATATCCTCGTGCACAACGCCGGCATCACCCGTGACAAGACCCTGGCGAAGATGAGCGACGAGTTCTGGAACTCGGTGATCAACGTCAACCTGAATGCCCCCCAGGTGCTGACCCAGGCCCTGCTGGACGCCGGCAAGCTGCATGACAACGGCCGCGTGGTGCTGATCGCCTCAATCAGCGGCATCGCCGGCAATCTGGGCCAGACCAACTACGCGGTGAGCAAGGCCGGCGTGATCGGCCTGGCCCAGGCCTGGGCACCCACACTGGCCAAGCGCGGCATCAGCATCAACGCCGTGGCCCCCGGCTTTATCGAAACCCAGATGACCGCCGCCATCCCGCTGACCATCCGCGAGGCCGGCCGGCGGATGAACTCCATGGGCCAGGGCGGCCTGCCGCAGGATGTGGCCGAGGCCGTGGCCTGGTTCGCCCAGCCGGGCTCGGGCGCCGCCACCGCACAAGTGCTGCGCGTATGTGGGCAGAGCCTACTCGGGGCTTAATGCCGCCAGCAGATAGCAAAAGGCCCCGCAGTGCGGGGCCTTTTGCATTCAGCGTGAGCTTATGAGGACAGGTAGGACGAACGGGTCAGCCCCAAACGCAGCGCGTCGAGGAACTGGGTGCGTTCGCGCACGCTGATCTTGGCGCTGGCGACCTTGTCGCGGTAGTGGGTCATCAGCTCCTCGGGCGACAGGTGCACGTAGCGCAGCATGTCCTCGATGGTGTCGTGGGTCTCGATACCGGCGTGGTACACGCTGCCATCGGCGTTCTGGTAGATGTTCACCGAGTCGGTATCGCCGAACAGGTTATGCATATCGCCGAGGATCTCCTGGTAGGCCCCCACCAGGAAGATCCCCAGCAGGTAGTCCTCGCCCTCGCGCACTTCGTGCACCGGCAGGCTGGTCTCGATGCTCTGCTCGTCGACGTACTGGCGGATCTTGCCGTCGGAGTCGCAGGTCAGGTCCTGCAGCACGGCGCGGCGCAGCGGCTCTTCGTCGAGACGGTTGAGCGGCAGGATCGGCAGCACCTGGCCGATGGCCCAGGTATCCGGCAGGCTCTGGAACACCGAGAAGTTGCAGATGTACTTGTCGGCCAGCTTGTCGTTGAGCTCATCCAGCACCTGGCGGTGCGAGCGCTGACGGGCTTTGAGCGAGTTGTGCAGGCGCCGGCACACGGCGAAGTAGCACTGCTCGGCCAGGGCCTTCTCGGTCAGGCTAAGTTTGCCATCAGCGTACTGAGTAGCCACGTCGCTCATATAGTGGGTGGCGCGCCAGTAGGTCTCGGTGACCATTTCGATATCAGTCGGGCCGAGCAGCTCGACCAGGTAACGCACGGTTTCCGGCAGGCTGGTGACGTCCTCGATCTTGGGGATCTCGTCGTTGTGTTTTTCCACATCGGTGACCTGCACCACCAGCATGGCGTGGTGCGCGGTCAGCGAGCGGCCGCTTTCCGAGAAGATGTGCGGGTGCGGCAACTCCTGGGCATCGCAGAACTCTTTGAGCATGCCGACTACCACGCCGGCGTAGTCGTCCATGTCGTAGTTGATCGAGCTGGCGTTGCGCGAGTGGGTGCCGTCGTAGTCCACCCCCAGGCCGCCGCCGACGTCGATATGGTCGACCGGCAGGCCGAGGCCGCGCAGCTCGCCGTAATAGCGGATGGCTTCCTTGAAGCCGTGCTGGTAGTCGGACAGGTTGGCGATCTGCGAGCCCATATGAAAGTGCAGCAGGCGGATGCCCTGATCCAGCTTGGCCGCGCGGAAACGCTCGACCACCGACAGCAGCTGCGCCGCCGATAGGCCAAACTTGGACTTCTCGCCGCCGGTGTCGGCCCACTTGCTCGAGGCCAGGGACGACAGGCGCACGCGCAGGCCGATCTGCGGGGCGACCTTGAGTTCGGCCGCCTCCTCGATCACCAGCTGCACCTCGGATTCCTTCTCGATCACGATAAACACGTTGTGGCCGAGCTTCTGCCCCATCAGCGCCAGCTTGATAAATTCGCGGTCTTTATAACCGTTGCAGACGATGGTGCCGCCCTTGGGCGCCAGCGCCAGCACGGCCATCAGCTCCGGCTTGGAGCCGGCTTCCAGGCCGATGGAGACGTTCTGCGTGGCGATGATGTTTTCCACCACCGCTTCCTGCTGGTTGACCTTGATCGGGTACAGCGCGGTGTATTGGCTCTGGTAGTCCAGGCGCTCGATATTGGCGTCGAAGGCGCCGGTCAGCTGGCGCACGCGGTCCTGCAGGATGTCCGGGAAGCGCACCAGCAGGGGCAGGCTGAGGCCACTGCTGGACAGCTCCTTGACCTGCTGGAACAGGTCGATGGGCGTGCTCTGCGGCCCATTCGGGCGCACCTCGACACAGCCCTGCTCATTGATCGCGAAATAGCCCGCGCCCCAATGGCGAATACCGTAGACGCTGCGGCTGTCGGCCACTGTCCATTGGCTGCCGTCATCTTTACGTGTGCGTCGTGCAGACATCGATGTCTCCCATGCTGGCGATTGAGGCCCCCGGCAGTCGCAGGGACGGGTGCAGATTAAAGTCTGGAAATGACGATCACTCGGCAAGCGCGCGCCTGCCGAGTAAGTTTAGGAAAGTCTGGATCAGCCGCCGGATTTCTTGGCTTTAAAGCCGTGCTTGATCAGTTCGGCAATCAGCAGTTCGACGTGATCACCCTGGATCTCGATCACTCCGTCCTTGAGCGAGCCGCCGCAACCGCAGCGCTTTTTCAGCACACTGGCCAGCTCTTTCAAGGGCTCTTCGGCCAGGGGCACGCCGCTGATGGTGGTCACCGTCTTGCCGCCACGGCCCTTGCTTTCGCGGCGCACGCGGGCGATGCCATCACCGATGGGAATCTGTGTCTGTTTGCAGATGCAGGCGCCCACCGGTTGGCCGCAGTCGGGGCAATGCCGACCGCTGTCAGTGGAGTAGACGAGACCGCCGAGGGCGGATAATGACGAAGCTTTCTTGACCACCGGCTTTTCCTCGTAGGGGTCAGGATAGCGACTGGCCGACAGTTGCCGTTTAGGGCGTCGACCGCGAGGCCCCACTCTGGCAGGGGCAGCGCACCCAGGCTGTGTGGCCTGGGCTTGAAGGCGGCGCAGTGTAACGGCAAAGAAGCCGCTTGCTAAGTGCAAAAATGCGCCATTAATCGGTGGATTGGCGACGCCGTTGTGCATCCCGAACGAAACGTCCCAATATCCCGCACAAAGCCAGCAATTACGCGGCGTAGGATGGCCTGAGCCCAGCCAGGTAGGGTGCGCCATGCGCACCACTTGCAACCTGCGCCCCCGCAGATGACTGGTGCGCCCGGCGCACCCTACGCACGCCCGCGTAGGTAGCGCTGCAACGCCGCCAGCGAGTCCGGGCAATAGGGCTTGCGCCTGGTATCGGCCAGGGCCTCGTCGAGAGAAAGAAAGCGCGCCTCCAGCACCTCCTCCGGCTGCAACTGCAGCGGCGCATCGGACACCGCCGAGAACGCCGTGCACCACAGGCGGCTTTCCGGAGCGTCGTAGAGAAAATGCGCATGCTCGACCAGCTGCGCATCGACAATGCCCAGCTCCTCGGCCAGCTCGCGGGCGGCCGACTCGGCATAGCTCTCGCCGGCCAGCACCATGCCGCCGGCGGCCACATCCCAATAGCCGGGGTACAGCGCCTTGCTCAGGGTGCGGCGGTGCACGCAGATCTCCCCGGCCGAGTTGAACAGCAGGATATAGGTGCCGCGGCCGATCAGCCGGCGCTCGCGCAGTTCATGCCGCGAGACTTGGCCCAGGGGCCGATCCAGCTCGTCGACCCAGGCGATCAGCTCGGCATCGGAGGCGGCGCGGTGCGCCACCTCGGCTTCGGACCAGGCCATGGCTCAGCCCTGCGACAGCAGCTGGCGCAGGTCGATCAGCCCGGCATTGGCCCGCGAGATGTAGTTGGCCATCACCAGCGAGTGGTTGGCCAGCAGGCCATAGCCGCTGCCGTTGAGGATCATCGGGCTCCACAGGGTTTCCTGGGCGGCCTCCAGCTCGCGGATAATCTGCCGTACGCTGACGGTGGCGTTCTTCTTCGCCAGTACATCGGCGAAATCCACCTCGATGGCGCGCAGCAGGTGAGCCAGCGCCCAGGCCTGACCACGGGCCTCGTAGAACACGTTGTCGATCTGCAGCCAGGGCGTCTCGTAGTTCACCCCTTCGACGAAGTCCGCCTGCGCCACGCCATCGGCCACCGTGGTGTTCAGGCGCACCTGGCCGACGCTGGCCGACAGGCGCTGCGACAGCGAACCCAGGCGCGTGGCGGCATCACCCAGCCAGTTGTTGAGGTTATCGGCGCGGGTATAGAACTGCGCATTGGGCTGGCTCGGATCGGCCAGGCGCGCCAGGTAGCGGTCCAGCGACTTGATGCCCTCGGCATATTCGGCCTCGGACGCCGGCAGCGCCCAGCTCTTGTTGTCGAAGTGGAAGCGCGGCTCGGCCTTGGCCAGGTCCGGGTCCTCGGTGGACTGCGACTGCGAGCGGGTGAAGTCCTTGCGCAGCGCCCGCGACATGTCGCGCACCTGCACCAGCACGCCAAACTCCCAGCTCGGCATGTTATCGAGCCACAGGCCCGGCGGGGCGAGGTCGTTGGACAGGTAGCCACCCGACTTGTTGAGCAGGGTGCCGGCCACCTGCTTGAGGGTTTCGGCGGTGGTATAGCCATTCACCAGCTTGTGCCCACGGGTCTCGGCGGCCGCCTCGGCGCGCTGCTGCACCGAGAACTGCGCAGGCTCCTGGCTCCAGTACCAGCCGACCACCAGCGCCAGCAGCAGGTAGAGCGCCAGCAGCCCGCCGATGGTGCGCCCGGCCCAGCCGCCGGCGAAATAGCTACGTACATTGTCGACTGAGTCCGCCGCGCCAGCGCGCGCACTGGCAGTCCGGTTCTTCCAATCCAGCATGGCCTTGTCCTTTTTCAGCTGATTCGCGTGCGTGAGCGCAGCCCTTCAAGGTTGCGCCAGTGCCTTGCACTATAAGGGATGGATGTGCGCTGCGCAGCGTTGCGCGGGCAAACTTAGCACCGGTAGTGGCATTGCATATCTGTGACGGCATAGACAGAAGGCCGCCGCCAATAGATCGACGGCACTCACAAAAAAAATCAGCGGTGTTAGCATTGCTAGCAATGAGCCATCACTCCGCGCCACCGCCGCGCCCACAGAATAAAAGGCCATGACCGCATACGAAGACCCCAGCCGCGACCGCCTCAAGCAGCACTTCGCCCAACGCGTGATCAACCAGGCACGTCAGTTGCTGGAAGTCTGGCAGCGCTTGCAGCGGGGCGAATGGAATGATGCGGGCATGCGCGAGCTGGAGCAGGCCACCGAGCTGCTGCAACGCTACGCCGAACGCTTCGAGCAGGCCGAGCACAGCCAACTGGCCCAGGAAATCGGCCATTGCCTGCAACGGGTGGCCGACAACCGCGGCCGCCTCAACAGCGAACTGATCAGCCAGCTCAACGCCCTGATGCAACGCCTGTCGCGCACCGGCCTGCGGCATGGCGACCGCTTCGAACACACCGTGCTGCCGCCCCTGCGCAAGCCGGTCTATCTGGCCCTGCAGCACTTCGAACACGCCGAGCAGCTGGCCCAGCGCCTGGAGTTCTTCGGCATGACCGCGCTACCCATGCCGAGCGCCAACGCCTTTCGCGACGCGGTGCTGGAGCGCCACCCGGCCGCCATCCTGATGGATGTCGACTTCTCCGGCCCGGGCTGCGGCCTGCAACTGGCCGAGGCGGTGCAGGAAGGTCTGGAACACAAGATCCCGCTGCTGTTCTTCAGCCGCCAGGACACCGACACCCCCACCCGCCTGGCTGCGGTACGCGCCGGCGGCCAGGAGTTCTACACCGCCAGCATGGATGCCTCGAACCTGTTCGAGCGCATCGAGGTGCTCACCCACGTCGCCCAGTACGAGCCCTACAAGGTGCTGATCATCGACGACTCGCGGGCCCAGGCCACCCACACCGAGCGCGTGCTCAACAGCGCCGGGATCATCACCCGCACCCTGATCGAACCGATCGCGGCGATGAACCAGCTGGCCGACTTCCAGCCGGACCTGATCATCCTCGACATGTATATGCCCGAGTGCAACGGCCCGGAACTGGCCAAGGTGATCCGCCACAACGACCGCTATGTCAGCGTGCCGATCATCTACCTGTCCGCCGAGGACGACCTCGACAAGCAGCTCGACGCCATGAGCGAAGGCGGCGACGACTTCCTCACCAAGCCGATCAAGCCGCGCCATCTGATCGCCACCGTGCGCAACCGCGCCGCCCGCGCGCGCAGCCTCAAGGCGCGCATGGTGCGCGACAGCCTCACCGGTCTGTACAACCACACCCATACCCTGCAACTGCTCGAAGACGCGCGCCTGCGCGCCGAGCGCGATGGCCGGCCGCTAAGCTTCGCCATGATCGATATCGACTTCTTCAAGAAGGTCAACGACACCTACGGCCACCCCATGGGCGACCGGGTGATCAAGAGCCTGGCGCTGTTTCTCAAGCAACGCCTGCGCAAGAGCGACCATATCGGCCGCTACGGCGGCGAGGAATTCGCAGTAGTGATGCCCGACACCGACGCCGAGTCGGCCAAACGGGTGCTCGACGAAATCCGCCAGCGCTTCGCCGAAATCCAGTTCTCCGCCCCACCCCACGAACTGTCCTGCACCTTCAGCAGCGGCATCGCCCAACTCTCCCCCGATCAGGACGGCAAACTGCTGTCGCAGCAGGCCGACCAGGCGCTGTACGTGGCCAAGCACGGCGGGCGCAATCAGGTGGCGATTTTTCAGAGCGAGCCCGCCTGACGGCAAAGCACCCGCGAAAAAACCGTGACTGCGTTCGCACCGTCATATTGCGGTCATAAAAAAGCAATAAATTCTGAGGCTTAGCGGCTACCCGCGCGATCTCGCGGGCAGCCCGTACCGTTCCCTCTCGGTCGAGCCCTATGCGCCTGAAATCCCTTACCAACCTCAACA
>DASUOY010000596.1:0-11254 GCA_036276395.1 Pseudomonas sp. | reverse complement strand
AGCAAGGCTTCGCCTGCATTGCCGAGGAAATTGTGGATGGTCTGGTGCGCGGCGGGCGACAGGCGGCCCTGGTCCAGCAGCTCCTGCACCGCTTCGGCGACCGGCTTGTAGTGCTCGCTCTCGGCGCGGAAGGCTTGCAGGTCGTGGAAACGATGCGGGTCGAGCAGGCGCAGGCGGGCGAAGTGGCTGTCCTGGCCTAGTTGCTCGGGGGTGGCGGTAAGCAGCAGCACACCGGGGATCACCCCGGCCAACTGTTCAACCAGGTTGTACTCCGGGCTGGCGTGCTCCGGGTGCCAGACCAGGTGGTGGGCCTCATCGACCACCAGCAGGTCCCAGCCGGCGGCAAACAGCGCGTCCTGGGCGCGCTCGTCCTCGCACAGCCATTCCAGCGCGACCAGCGCCAGCTGGCAGTCCTCGAAGGGGTTGCTGGCGTCGCTTTCGATAAAACGCTCGGCGTCGAACAGGGCGACGTCCAGATTGAAGCGCCGGCGCATCTCCACCAGCCACTGGTGCTGCAGGTTCTCCGGCACCAGGATCAGCACCCGGTTGGCGCGCCCGCAGAGCAGCTGGCGGTGGATCACCAGGCCGGCTTCGATGGTCTTGCCCAGGCCTACTTCGTCGGCCAGCAGCACGCGCGGAGCAATACGGTCGGCCACTTCGCGGGCAATATGCAGCTGGTGGGCGATGGGTTGCGCACGCACGCCGCCCAGGCCCCACAGCGAGGACTGCAGCTGTTTGCTGGTGAATTCCAGGGTGCGGTAGCGCAGGGCGAACCAGGGCAGGGGGTCGATCTGCCCGGCGAACAGGCGGTCGCTGGCCAGGCGGAACTGGATAAAGTTCGACAGCTGGGTTTCCGGCAGGGTGACGCTTTCGTGCTGCGCATTGAGGCCGTGGTAGACCAGCAGACCGTCGATATCGTCGACTTCCTGCACGGTCAGCTTCCAGCCTTCGAAATGGGTGATCTCATCGCCCGGGGAGAAGCGCACGCGGGTCAGCGGCGCATTGCGCATGGCGTACTGGCGGGTTTCGCCGGTGGCCGGGTAGAGCACGGTGAGCATGCGGCCGTCCTGCATCAGGACGGTTCCCAAACCCAGCTCCGCTTCGCTGTCACTGATCCAGCGTTGCCCCGGTTCATACTGCGCCATGCCCATCTCCCGTGTGAAAAAGCCGACTATGTTAACGCAGCGCCAGGTGCAGGCCCAAGGCGCATTAGTGTGCAGTCGGCATTTAGGTCCGAACCTAGTATGGTTAGCTAAGTCGAAAGTGTAGCGAGGAGGCCCTCAAGTCGCGGTCTGGGAGGCCGACAGCCTGACCAAAGGAGGATCGAAACGTGCTACCGCCCATACCCCACAGCCTGGCTCCGGTCACCGTGCAGCAGGACGTGATCAAGCCGAAACCGGAAATACCACCGGTAACGCCTGCTGCCGAAAGCTCCAAGGAGAGCGCGGTGAGCCTGGACAAGCGGCATCCGCAGGAGGCCGAGATAATGCTGCGCGAAGAGCAGCGCCGGCGTCAGCGCCGCGGTTATACGGCGGAGGAAATGGCCGAAGGCGAGGTGAACGAAGCCGATGAGACCACGCTGGACGAGCTGCCGCGCCAGGGCCTGTGGGTGGATGTGGAAGTTTGACGCTGGCCATGGCGTTACCGCTCTGGGGTGATAAAGAGTGAATCTGTTCGACGACACGCCCGTGCTGTTGCCCGATGCCGAATTGCAGCTGCATGACGACTGGCTGGAGCGGGCGACCGCGGATCTGTGGCTGGCGCAGCTGACGAGTGAGACGCCTTGGCAGCAGCCCCAGGTGCAGTTGTATGGCCGCGTGCATCCGGTGCCGCGCCTGGTGGCCTGGTATGGCGATTCTGGGGCCGTCTACCGCTACTCGAATCTGGTTCATCAGCCGCTGCCCTGGACGCCACTGTTGGCGCAAATCCGCGCTCGAGTGGAAGCGGCGGTGGGGCAGCCACTCAATGGCGTATTGCTCAACTATTACCGCGACGGCCAGGACTCCATGGGCTGGCACAGCGATGATGAAGCCGAGTTGGGGCGCAATCCGTTGATCGCTTCGCTTAACCTGGGCGGCAGCAGGCGCTTCGATCTGCGTCGCAAGGGGGGCAGCCGTATTGAACATTCATTGATGCTCAATCATGCGGCGCTGCTGGTCATGCGCGGGCCGACCCAGCATTATTGGCAGCACCAAGTGGCGAAAACGCACAATTGCTGTGCGCCGCGCCTGAACCTGACCTTCCGTTTGATCAAGGCAAGCCCATGAGCGACGACAAGCTGATCGATTTCGCCGCCGAGCGCGACAAGCGCATTCATGACCTGCGCGACAAGAAACTCAACGAGTTGCGCGAGGCCTTCGAACAGGCCCTGCCGTTGCCCAAGGGCAAGAAGAAGCCCAAGGGCAAGCCGAAAAAGCCCTGAGCGCAGCCGGCCAAGAGGTGATCCATTGATCTGGATCAGTTAAGCCGCCGCTCCCGCCAGCGCCCTCCCTGCGTCGTTGATCTGGATCAATGGACGCCTTGCGCCCCCTGTTACCTTGAAGCCATTCCCACACAGGCTTCACGCAGGAGGCACCCATGTTTATCGATGTCGTAGTTCTCGCCGGAATCGGCACCGTCGGTTTGATGGTCGCCTTCTTCGCCGGTGTCGGTTATTTCATCTGGCAGGATTCGCACAAGCGCAAGCAGGGCTAAACCCGCCAGAGCACAGGGCACGCAAGGCAATTCGGGCGACTTAGGTCGCCCTTTTTTATTTTTCGCGTTATTTGATATGGCGTAAGCGCCCTGCTGCAGTGGTCAGACTGCAGCTCAACATAGGCCTTAACGACTGCGCTATTTATCGTGTGGTCAGGCCGCGTGGGCGTCTTCCGGGCTGTGTGGTGAGTCGATCTGCAGGTAGTGCTCAAGCTTGGCCTGCTGTGCGGGGGTCATAAACAGGCCGAGCTTGCTGCGCCGCCAGAGGATGTCGGCGGCCTGCATGGCCCATTCGTGCTGGCACAGATAGTCCACTTCGCGGCCGTAGAGCCCGCCGCCCAGGTGTTCGCCCAGGTCGCTCAGGCTGTGCACCCCCTCCATTAGCACCCAGGCACGGCTGCCATAGCTGCTGGCCCAGCGCCGTGCCAGGGTGGTCGGCAGCCAGCCGAAACGGGCGCACAGGGCTTCGATCAAGGCGCTCTGGCTTTCCAGCTGTTCGGCGCCAGGCAGCAGGCTGCTGGCCGTCCAGCTTGGACCCATCTTGGGGAAAAAGGGCGCCAGTTGCGCCAGGGCCGATTCGGCCAGTTTGCGGTAGGTAGTCAACTTGCCGCCGAATACCGAGAGCAGTGGCGCTTCGCCGGGCTGCCCGGACAGTGCCAGGGTGTAATCGCGGGTCACGGCCGAAGGGTCATCCGACTCGTCGTCGCATAAAGGGCGCACGCCGGCATAGGTGTGAACGATGTCGTTGCGTCCGAGCGGGGTCTTGAAGTGGGCATTGACCACCTGCAACAGGTAGTCGATTTCGGCTTCGGTGATCGCCACCTTGGCCGGGTCGCCCTGGTATTCGCGGTCGGTGGTGCCGATCAGGGTAAAGCGTTCCTGGTAGGGAATGGCGAAGACGATACGGCGGTCTTCGTTCTGCAGGATATAGGCCTGTTCGCCGTCGAACAGGCGCGGCACCACTATATGGCTGCCCTGGATCAGGCGGATGCCGTAGGGCGAATCCTGCTTTAAATCTTCGCGGATAAAGCGCGCCACCCAGGGGCCGGCGGCGTTGACCAGGGCGCGGGCGCGAATCGACAGCAGGCTGCCATCGGCGCGCTCCAGATGGATATGCCACAGGCCCTTGTTGCGCCGCGCGCTGTCGCAGCGGGTGCGGCTGTGTATATGGGCGCCCTGTTCGCGGGCGGCCATGGCGTTGAGCACCACCAGGCGGGCGTCGTCGACCCAGCAATCGGAATATTCGAAACCGCGGCTGATCTCCGCCTTCAGCGGGCTGCCGGCGCCGAAGCGCAGGCCGCGCGAGCAGGGCAGTTTCTCGCGCTTGCCGAGGTGGTCATAGAGGAACAGGCCGGCGCGGATCATCCAGGCCGGGCGCAGGTGCGGGCGGTGCGGCAGGATAAAGCGCAGCGGTTTGACTATATGCGGCGCCTTGGCCAGCAGCACTTCACGTTCGGCCAGGGCTTCGCGCACCAGGCGGAACTCGTAGTGCTCCAGATAGCGCAGGCCGCCATGGATCAGCTTGCTGCTGGCTGAGGAGGTGTGTTGGGCCAGGTCATCCTTTTCGCAAAGGAACACCGACAGGCCGCGGCCGGCGGCGTCGGCGGCAATCCCCACGCCGTTGATGCCGCCACCGATAATGGCGAGGTCATAGACTTCAGCGAGAGGGGCGGAGGAGGCGTGAGGCGTAGGCATGGCGGCACCGGATAGTCGGAATTGAACTTATCAATGTTCACTTTCGAAAATATCCTAGTCGAAGATGCGCGACTGCGCCACCCCGATCTGGAGTTTCGCGCCGGGCGGCGTATCTACTACGGGGCTGGTTCAGACCAGATCGAGCTGAACCTTGTTTTCGGCCAGCAGGCGGCTGATCGCGGTCGAGGGTGCGGCGTCGGTGAACACGCGGTCGACCAGGGCGATGGAACCCAGGCGTACCACGGCGTTGCGGCCGAACTTGCTGGAGTCGGCGGCGAGAAAGACCTGCCGCGCGTTGTCGATAATCGCCTGGGATACCCGCACTTCCTGGTAATCGAAGTCGAGCAGGCTGCCGTCCTCGTCGATGCCGCTGATCCCGACCAGGGCGAAGTCGACCTTGAACTGCTGGATAAAATCCACCGCTGCCTGGCCCACCACGCCACCATCGCTGCGCACCGTGCCGCCGGCCACCAGTACCTCGAAATCCGCCTTGGTGCTGAGCTGGGCCGCCACGTGCAGGTTGTTGGTGATGATCTTCAAACCCTTGTGCCCGAGCAGTTCGCGGGCGATCGCCTCGGTAGTGGTGCCGATGCTGATAAACAGCGAGGCATGGTCGGGAATATGCGCGGCGATGGCGGCGGCGATGCGCTGCTTTTCCTCGCGCATCTGCCCGGCGCGCATGCTGTAGGCGGTGTTCTGCGTGCTCGACGCCTCGCTCGCCGCGCCGCCATGGGTGCGCCGCAACAGGCCCTGTTCGGCCAGCTGGTTGATATCGCGGCGGATGGTTTGCGGGGTAACGGCAAAGGCCTGGGCCAGCTCGTCGATGCTGACGTAGCCGCGTTCGCGAGTGAGTTCGAGGATGTCGTGTTGGCGAGGAGGCAGGGTCATGAGCGGGTCCTTAAACGTGCGCGACATTATAGGCTGCCGAAAGTTGAATATATCGGTTAAGGTACGCGAACTCTGTCAGATCGTTTTCACATTCGAACATGACCCCAGCCATCGACTTACTGAAAAAGGCCAAGGCTGCGCACCAGGTGCACAGCTACAGTCACGACCCCAAGGTCGTCTCCTATGGTCTGGAGGCGGCGGAGAAGCTCAATCTTGAGCCGGCGCGGGTGTTCAAGACGCTGCTGGCCGCAAGCGAGAAGGGCGAGTTGCTGGTGGCGGTGGTGCCGGTGGCCGGCACCCTCGATCTGAAAGCCCTGGCCCAGGCCGCGGGAGTTAAGAAGGCCGATAAGGCCGATCCCAATGCGGCGCAGCGCGCTACCGGTTATTTGCTGGGCGGTATCAGCCCTCTGGGGCAGAAGAAGCGCCTGCGCACCTTTATCGATGAGTCGGCGCAGCAGCATTCCACCATCTATGTCAGCGCCGGCCGGCGCGGGCTGGAGGTCGAGCTGGCGGCCACGCTGCTGGCGCAGCTGACCCAAGGCAGTTTCGTTTCGATCGGGCGGCCGTAGGTCGCGGCGCCCGGTGTTTATTTCGCTCCTATAACAACAAGGAAATTCCCATGTCTGACTACCTGCTCGCCATAGATCAAGGCACCACCAGCAGCCGCGCCATCGTCTTCAGTGGTGCGGGCAAGCGGGTGGCCAGCGCGCAGCAGGAGTTCCAGCAGTATTTTCCCCAGGACGGCTGGGTCGAGCACGAGGGCGAGGAGCTTTGGCAAAGCACCCTGCAGGTGTGCCGCGAGGCGCTCGCGCAGAGCGGCCTGCAGGCCGCGGCTATCACTGCCATCGGTATCACCAATCAGCGCGAAACCACTCTGGTGTGGGATGCCATAAGCGGCGAGCCGATCTATCGGGCCATAGTCTGGCAGGACCGGCGCACCGCCGATTACTGCAGCGAGCTGAAAGCCGCCGGCCATGAGGCGATGGTGGCGAGCAAGACCGGCCTGCTGATCGACCCCTATTTTTCCGCGACCAAGCTGCGCTGGATTCTCGATACTGTGCCGGGTGCCCGCGAGCGGGCCGAGCGTGGTGAGCTGCGCTTCGGCACGGTGGACAGCTTCCTGTTGTGGCGCCTGACCGGCGGCAAGGCGCACAAGACCGACGCGACCAATGCCTCGCGCACCCTGCTGTTCAATATCCATACCCAGCAATGGGATGCCGAGTTGTTGGCGCTGTTCGAGATTCCCGCCAGCCTGCTGCCCGAGGTGCTCGATTGCGCGGCCGACTTCGGGGTAACCCAGGCCGAGCTGCTCGGCGCCGCCATTCCGGTGCTGGGCATGGCTGGCGATCAGCAGGCAGCGCTGGTCGGCCAGGCCTGCTTCGAGGCCGGCATGGTGAAAAGCACCTACGGTACCGGCTGCTTTATGATCCAGAACACCGGCGCCACCCCGGTGGTGTCGAAAAATCGCCTGCTCACCACGGTCGGCTATCGCCTCGGGGGTAAGGTCACCTATGCGGTGGAAGGCAGCATCTTCGTGGCTGGCGCGGCGGTGCAATGGCTGCGCGATGGCATCAAGCTGATCAGCCATGCCCGCGACAGCGAGGCCCTGGCCGAGGCAACCGGCGATGCCTGCGGGGTCTACCTGGTGCCGGCCTTTACCGGCCTGGGTGCGCCCTATTGGGACCCCAAAGCCCGTGGCGCCATCTTCGGTTTGACCCGCGACACCGGGATTAAGGAGATCGTCACCGCCGGCCTGCAGTCGGTGTGCTACCAGACCCGTGACCTGCTCGAGGCCATGCGCCAGGACGGCGCCGCCGAACCCAGCGCGTTGCGCGTGGATGGCGGCATGGTGGAGAATAACTGGGTGATGCAGTTTCTCGCCGATATCCTAGGCGTGCCGGTGGAGCGCCCCGAGGTCACCGAAACCACGGCGCTCGGCGTGGCCTACCTGGCCGGCCTGCAAGCCGGGCTGTACCAGGACCTGGCCAGCATCGCCAGCCACTGGCATCGCCAGCAGCGTTTCGACCCGCGCATGGCCGCCAGCCACCGCAGCAAGCTGTATGACGGCTGGCTGGATGCGGTCAAGCGGGTACGTAGCGAAGGCTGATCTGGGCGCCAGGCGATAGAACCTTAGACCCTGGTGCCATAGTAGGGTGCGCCGCGCGCACCAGTGGGTAGGTGGGACGAGGCTGGTGCGCATGGCGCACCCTACCGGCCGCCTCAGGAGCCTGCCAGCATCACCCCTTCATACTGATTGGTCAGCTCATGCATCTGCCACAGCAGGGTTTCGGTGGTGGTGGAGATAACTGTCGGCACATAGCGCGAGTCGCTGGCCAGGTTGAAGCCGGCGCGGGTGAAACGCCATTGCGCCTCGGCCTGGCTCAGGCCTTTGGCTATCTGCGGGGTGTTCTGGCTGGCTTGCTGCAACTCCAGCAGCGCCACGTCGAATTCGTTGACCGCCTGGTTGAATTGCTGCTGCAACTCGGCGATGGGCAGATGCCAGCTTATGGCCAGGTAGAGTTTGGCGATGCGCTGGCTGAGCATGCGCTGGCGCCCGCTGCGGTTGACCAGCACCGCGCTGCGGCCGCCGCTGTGGCGTTCGAGTAATTGCACCACCCGCTCGCTCTGCGCCAGCAACTGGTCACTGAGTTCCAGTACCAGCAGGGCCTGTTGCTTATCCGGGCGCGACAGCGCCAGTTCGCGGTAGTGCTGCCAGGTGGTGCCGGCTTCTAGCAGGGCGCTGCGGATTTCCGGGGTGGGGGCGTATTCGCTCAGGGCCAGGTAGTTGCTCTCGAATTTGGCGATGCTCTGGTCGAGTTGCTGCTCGGCCAGGTCGGGGCGGATGTCGGCACCCAGCATCAGGTAGCTCTTGGCGATGCGTTGGCTGAGCATGCGCTGCATGCCCGACAGGTTCATCGCCTCGGCAGCGTTGATGGCGGCCCAGGACTGTGGGCTGAGCAGGCTGCAGAGCAGGATCAGGGGGGCGATAAGACGGCTGGTCATAGGACTCTCCACAGACGCGCGGCTCAACGCCGCGCGCCCATCAGTAGATGGCCCCGTTGCGGGGCCGGGACTATCAGTAGCTGTATTGCAGTTGTAGCCACAGCTTGTCGGTATCGACGGCGAAGTCGTCGGCATCGTAACCGGCGTACTTGACCAGGCCGACCAGACCCGGCACGCCGGGAATGGGGTGGCCGTAGGAGACATCGATTTCCTCGCCGTACTGGCTGCTGCCTTGTTCGGCGCGGAAATCGTGGTACCAAGCCTGCAGGCTGCCGCCGAGCAGGGGCGCGGTAAAGCCGACGTAGGCATCCTCGACACCCTCGGCCGGGGTGGTGAGGAACACGTCGGCCCAGCCCTGGAAGGCGTGCTTGGTGGCCAGCGGAGTCTGGAAGGCGCGGTTGCCCGGGCCCT
Organism: Pseudomonas sp.; assembly: GCA_036276395.1. Lineage (GTDB taxonomy): Bacteria > Pseudomonadota > Gammaproteobacteria > Pseudomonadales > Pseudomonadaceae > Aquipseudomonas. The sequence goes on along the minus strand of DASUOY010000596.1, from coordinate 2,563 downwards.
CGTCGCCGCCGAGCACTTCGTAGCCGGCCTTGAGCACGACGCCCTTGAGCGCGCCCTCCTTGAGCGTGTAGCCCAGTTCGGCCAGGTAGTAGTCGCTGTCCAGATCCTGCGGGTTGTCGGCATAGTCCTTCTGCTGGGCATACTCGGCGACTACGCTGAAGGCGCCGATGGCACCGTTGGCGCGCAGGCCGGTGGTGCGGCTGGACAGGCTGCCCAGGGCGGCGGCTCCGCTCACGGTGATGTTGTCCAGGCCGAGCAGGTAGCTGTAGCCGGTCAGGGTCAGTTGCGGAGCGCCGCGAAAATCACGCAGGAGCACGTACTGGGCATTGAACAGGTGGCTGTGACCCTCGATGTTGGCCGGGTTGGTCTTGTTGTCGTGTTGGCCGTTGCCTGGGCCGAAGATGCTGTTGATATTGTCGATATAGCTGTAGCTCAGCGTCATTCCGGTGATCGGCTTGAGCTGGCCGAACAGGCCGTCATAGGTCTGCTCGTTCTGCCGCCAGGCCACGCCACCGACGAAGCGCTGGTTGTCCAGGTTGATGCGCTGGCGGCCGAGCACCGCGCTGCCGTACTTGTGGTCGTAGCGCAACAGGGCCTGGTTGACTTCGCTGCCGTCCGGGTCGGCGACTACCGAGTATTCGGCCTGGCCGTTGCGGGTTTCGTTGTAACTGGCGTTGCCGACACGGCTGACGTTATCGGCTTCGACCAGCGCGGACAGGCCGTACCACTTGCCGCTCTGGAAGCCGAGGCGGGTGCGCAGGGTCTGCGCGTTGGCATGCTTGAGGGCATTGTCCTGGTCGACGTGTTCAACACGGTAGCGCGCATCGACGATCGGCTTGCCCTGGGTGAACAGGTTGCTGAATGCCTCTTCGGCGAGGGCGGCGTGGCTGAGGGTGGTGCTGGCAATGGCCAGCGACAGCAGGGTCAGTTTCATCATGCGCATAGCGGTCTTCCTAATCAGGCCAAAAATCACAAAAAAAAACGCCACGGCGCCCACTTCTCCAGATTGGAGGGGGTGCCATGACGTCGTTGTCGGATGTGTGGCAGACACGCCGTTGTGCTGACCGGGGTGGGTCTTTGCAGCAGGCGTGCCAAAATTGATAAGTAGTTGATTTTTATGTATTTAGTTTGTTTTTAATAGCCTTTAGTGCTTAAAGGATGCACCGTGCCTGCCCGTTGCGCATTGAGACGGTGCAGCTGTATCGCCCGAAAAACTGCCGGCTGTAGTGGGTTGGCGCTGGCGAGTTGCGGCATGCTCAGGCTTACCACGGATCAGGAGTTTCCCCTATGCAGCTTGAGTTCCATCAGGTCGATGCCTTCGCCGCCCGGCCTTTTTCCGGCAACCCGGCCATGGTCTATCGCCTGGACAGCTGGCTTGACGAGGCGCTGATGCAGCAGATCGCCGCCGAGCACAACCTGGCGGAAACCGCCTTTGTGGTGAAGGAGGGCGCGGCCTGGCATATCCGCTGGTTTACCCCGGCCGCCGAGGTGCCGCTGTGCGGGCACGCGACCTTGGCCAGCGCCCATGTGCTGTTTGAGCAGTATGGCGAGGCGGGTGAGGCAATAGATTTCACCTGCCAGTCCGGCGCGCTGCGGGTAACCCGCGAGGCCGGCCAGCTGGTGCTGGATTTCCCCGTGCGCCGCGCCGTGCCCTGTGAGCTGCGTGAGTCGGTCGAGCAGGCGCTGGGCATGCCGGTACAGGCCGTCCTGGCTCTGCCTGGCGCGCAGGGGATTCAGGAGCTGCTGGCGATTGTGCCTAGCGAGGCCGCAGTGCGGGCCTGCCAGCCGGATCTTGCCGCGGTAGCCAAATTGCCCGGCCTGGGGCTGCTGATCAGCGCGGCGGGCGAGCGGCATGATTTCGTCTCGCGCTACTTCGCCCCCGGCATTGGCATAGATGAAGACCCGGTCACCGGCTCGACCCATTGCATCCTCACGCCTTATTGGGCGGAGCGTCTGGGCAAGCGCGAGCTGCGCGCTTACCAGTGTTCTGCCCGGGGTGGCGAGCTGCACTGCCGGCTGGAAGGGGAGCGGGTAAAGATCGCCGGCCAGGCGCATTTGGTTGCCAGTGGCCGGTTATTTTTGCCTGAGAGTTGACGCGGGTTTAGCTGGCGCTGCTATAGCGGCGCACACCCGAGTCGCCCAGGTTGACCTGGGCGGCGATGCTGCCCGGGGCGGGGAATACCACCAGGTGGTCGGCGGCGACGCGGATACCCACTTCCTCGCCGGGCAGGTGGTCGGCGTGGCTGGGGAAGATCGATTCCAGCTGGCTACCGGTGCTCAGCTGCAGGCGATACAGGGTGGCGGCGCCGAGGAAGGTCTTGCCGACTATCAGCGCCTTCTGCGGGCTGTCCGGGTCATAGACGATATCGTCCGGGCGCAGCAGCACGTCTACCGCGCTGCCGATCGGCCAGGTGTAGGCGCGGTTACCGCGGATCAGGCCCAGTTCGGTCTGCACCGCATCAGGGCTGAGCAACTGGCCGCGAATAAAGTAGCCCTGGCCGATAAAGCTGGCGACGAACGGTGTCAGTGGCTCGTGGTAGAGGTTATAGGGAGTGTCCCACTG
>DASUOY010000595.1:0-3678 GCA_036276395.1 Pseudomonas sp. | reverse complement strand
CATCACGGCCGACGCCCTGAGCCAGGCGGCGCGGGCAGCTCGCTCGATCTCCCGCGCCGGACAGCATGGCCGCATTCAGGCCTTTAGCAGCCCGCTGATTACGGCGCTCTATGCACCGGATAATCCGCTGGATGTGCTGGGCCGTGCGGAAAAGGTCGAGTTGCTCAAGCGTATCGACGTGGCCACCCGTGCCCTCGACCCGCGGATCAAGCAGGTCACAGTCAGCCTAGCCGGGGTCTGGGACCGCATCCTGGTCGCCGCCAGCGATGGCAGCCTGGGCGCGGATATCCGCCCGCTGGTGCGTTTCAACGTCAGCGTGATAGTCGAGCAGAACGGTCGCCGTGAGCGCGGCGGTCATGGCGGCGGCGGGCGTACCGATTACCGTTATTTCCTCGAGCGCGACGGCAATGGCGAGGAGCGTGCCATGGGCTATGCCCGTGAGGCGCTGCGTCAGGCGTTGGTCAATCTGGAGGCGATTGCCGCTCCCGCCGGCAGCATGCCGGTGGTGATGGGCGCGGGCTGGTCCGGGGTGCTGCTGCACGAGGCGGTCGGCCATGGTCTGGAGGGCGATTTCAACCGCAAGGGCAGCTCGGCCTACAGTGGTCGGGTTGGCGAGCGGGTGGCCTCCAGCCTGTGCACCATAGTCGATGACGGTACCTTGGCCGGGCGCCGCGGCTCCCTGAGCATGGACGATGAGGGCACGGGCACTCAGTGCACCACACTGATCGAGAATGGTGTGCTCAAGGGCTATATGCAGGACAAGCTGAACGCGCGCCTGATGGGCGTGGCCGCCACCGGCAACGGCCGGCGCGAGTCCTATGCGCACCTGCCGATGCCGCGCATGACCAACACCTATATGTTGGCCGGCGAGAGCGACCCGGAAGAAATCATCCGTTCGGTGAAGAAGGGCATCTACTGCGCCAACCTGGGCGGTGGCCAGGTGGATATCACCAGCGGCAAGTTCGTCTTCTCCACCAGTGAGGCCTACCTGATCGAAGACGGCAAGATCACCGCGCCGGTCAAGGGCGCGACCCTGATCGGCAATGGCCCGGAGGCCATGAGTCGGGTGTCCATGGTCGGCAGCGACCTGGCCCTGGACAGTGGTGTGGGCACCTGCGGCAAGGATGGGCAGTCGGTGCCGGTGGGGGTTGGCCAGCCGACCCTGAAGATCGATGCGATTACCGTGGGTGGCACGGGCGGTTGAAACCAGTCGCTTGGGCTGAGCGCAGCCCAAGCGATGCTGCGGTGTTAGCGCAGGCCGCGCTGGGTTTCATCCAGTTCGCGGATGTATTTGAAGATTTTGCGTGACGCGGCTGGTGGCTTGTTCTGCGCCAGTTCGTGCTGGCCCTGGCGGATCAGCTGGCGCAGGTGCTGGCGATCCGCCTCGGGGTATTCGCCGACAAACTTTTCCAGGGTGTCGTCAGTGCCGTTAAGCAAACGGTCACGCCAACGCTCCAGGTTATGAAAGCGTTCGTTGTACTGGCGGGTGGAGGCGTCGAGCTGGTCGAGCAGGGTGAGGATGGCCTCGACGTCCTGGTCACGCATCAGCCGGCCGATAAACTGCACATGGCGTTTTTTTGCGGCATTGGCGGTGTGCTTCGGCGCTTCGGCAAGCGCGCGGCGCAGCTCGTCGGTCAGCGGCAGTTTGTTCAGCAGGTCGAGTTTCAGGGTGGTCAGGCGTTGCCCCAGGTCTTGTAGCGCATGAAACTCGCGCTTGATCTGGGTTTTGCTCTTCTCGCCGGAGAAGTCGTCAAGGTATTCAGACATGGTGGCGGTCCAGTGGAAAACGCCGACATGATAGCAGCTAGTTTCCGGCTGTAAGCGTCTGGCCTGTTTGGCCATGCCCGCAGCCGATCGTTCAGGAGCTTTTATGAGTGCAGTAGATAGGGTTGGCCCCGAGGCCGTGCCGCAATTGCAGGCCCAGGTCGAGCAGATTATTGCCGAGGCGCGCAAGCAGGGCGCCAGTGCCTGCGAGGTAGCGGTATCGGTGGAGCAGGGCTTGTCCACCTCGGTGCGTCAGGGTGAGGTGGAAACGGTGGAGTTCAACCGCGACCAGGGCTTCGGTATCACCCTCTATGTCGGTCAACGCAAGGGCTCGGCCAGTACCTCGGCCAGCGGTGAGGCGGCGATTCGCGAAACGGTCGCTGCTGCCTTGGCCATTGCCAAGCATGCCTCCGAGGATGAATGCGCCGGTCTGGCCGATGCTGGGCTGATGGCCCGCGAGCTGCCGCAGCTGGATCTGTACCACGCCTGGTCGATCACCCCCGAGCAGGCCATCGAGCAGGCCTTGAGCTGTGAGGCGGCAGCCTTTGCCTTTGATCCGCGGATCAAGAATGCCGATGGCACGACCCTGAATACCCATCAAGGCTGCCGGGTCTATGGCAACAGCCATGGTTTTATCAGCGGTTACGCAAGCACGCGGCACAGCCTGAGCTGCGTGATGATCGCCGAAGACGGCGGGCAGATGCAGCGCGACTACTGGTACGACGTCAATCGCCAGGGCGAGTTGCTGGCCGATGCCGGCAGCATTGGCCGGCGCGCCGCCGAGCGCGCGGTAAGCCGCCTGGGCGCGCGCCCGGTGCCGACCTGCGAAGTGCCGGTGCTGTTTGCCGCCGAGCTGGCCACCGGCCTGTTTGGCAGCTTTCTGGCGGCCATTTCCGGCGGCAATCTGTACCGCAAGTCATCCTTTCTCGAAGGCAGCCTGGGCCAGCAGCTGTTTCCCGATTGGCTGAAGATCGATGAGCGTCCGCATATTCCCCGCGCTTTGGGCAGTGCGGCGTTCGATGGTGACGGCCTGGCGACCTACGCCAAGTCTTTCGTCGAGCGTGGCGAACTGCTGTCCTATGTGCTGGGCACCTACTCCGGGCGCAAGCTGGGCATGCCCAGCACCGCCAACGCCGGTGGCGTGCACAATCTGTTTGTCAGCCATGGCGATGAAGACCAGAAGGCCCTGCTCAAGCGTATGGGCCGCGGCCTGCTGGTCACCGAGCTGATGGGCCAGGGCCTGAATATGGTCACCGGTGACTATTCCCGCGGCGCCGGTGGCTACTGGGTGGAGAACGGCGAGATCCAGTTCCCGGTGCAGGAAGTCACCATCGCCGGCAACCTGCGCGATATGTTCAGGCAGATAGTCGCGGTGGGCAGTGATCTGGAGCTGCGCAGCAATATCCGCACCGGCTCGGTATTGATCGAGCGGATGACTGTCGCTGGTAGCTGAGATCGCTGAAAAAACGCTGAATAGAAAAAGGGGCTGTCCGGATAAGCGGGCAGCCCCTTTTCTCTGTCTGCTGGATGCTACTCGCCTTCGTCGAAGTAGTTGTTGATCAGCTCGATCAGCGCCTCGAGCGCCTCGCCATCCTGCTCGCCTTCGGTATGCAGGTGCACGGCGGTGCCCTTGCCGGCGGCCAGCATCATCACCGCCATAATGCTTTTGCCATCCACCAGGCTCTGCGGCGTGCGGCCGATTCTGACCTGGCAAGGAAAGCGCCCGGCGACGCCAACGAACTTGGCGGCGGCACGGGCGTGCAGACCAAGCTTGTTGATAATGGTGATTTCGCAGGCGGGCATTGCGGTAATTCCTTAGCTGAGGTCGCGGTGGCGGATCTGGACGTTCTTCAGGATGGGTTTGAGGGTTTCGCCGAGACGATTGGCCAGGTACACCGAGCGGTGATGGCCGCC
>DASUOY010000594.1:0-17808 GCA_036276395.1 Pseudomonas sp. | reverse complement strand
TATGACCTGGATCTTCAGCTTGCGGCACATCTGCAGGGTGGCCTCGACCAGGATCTGGCGCACGCTGTCCTGATCGATATTGCGGATCAGCTGCATGTCCAGCTTGATCAGGTCCGGCTGGAAATCGGCGAGCAGATTGAGCCCGGCATAGCCTGCGCCAAAGTCGTCGATGGCGGTCATAAAGCCCTGCTTGCGGTAGGCCCGCAGAATGCCCGTGAGGTGCTCCATGTCCAGCACCTGCTCCTGCTCGGTGACCTCGAAGATAATCCGCTGCAGGGGGAAGTTGTATTGCGCCGCCGCCGCCAGGGTCGCGCGGATGCAGGTCTCCGGCTTGTACACGGCATTGGGCATAAAGTTGATCGAGACCTTTCCTGGCAATTGCAGGCGGGCGGCCCACTCCAGGGCCTTGACCCGGCAGCTCTGGTCGAAGGAATAGAGATTCTCGGCATGTACCCGGCTCAGCACGCTGCCGGCGGATTCGCCGCCGGGGCCACGGACCAGGGCCTCATGGGCGAAGATTTCGCGGGTGCGCAGATTGACGATCGGCTGGAAGGCCATGCTGATCGGAAAGTCCAGTTCCTTGCCGTCGCGGCAGGATGAACAGCCTGGAGGGGTGTGCATGGGCGTTTCTCATGTTGTACGCAGTTGGATGCAGGCAAAGATAGCAGGCATGGCCCCTGGATGTGGCGGCAAACGCCGGCGGCGGCAGAGCGGGCCGGGCTGGTCTAGGCTGTTGCTAGATATGCCACGAGGATGTCGCTATGCCATTGGAACATCATCCGCTTAACCGCGAGTTTCCCGAACGCACCACCCAGTTGCGCGCCTTGCTGGCTGCCGATGGCCATTTCGCCCGTCTGGCCGAGGAGTATGAAGAGCTCGACAAACGTATCTATGAGGCGGAAAGCGGGCGTATCGCCATGGACGAGATGCTCCTGCTGGGCTTGAAGATGCAGCGTGTCAGCCTCAAGGACGAAGTCGCCAAGATGCTCGGCAACGGCGCGGCGGGCTGAGACGCCGGGTTGATCCGGGTCAAGGGATGGGCTGACGACAGGGCTTAGGCTGTGCGCACTAACCTCAGCCCAGGAGCGCCAGCATGCACGTCGAACACCACCCCTTGATCAAGGACTTCCCCGAACTGCGCGGCGCGCTGCATCAGCTGCGCCAGGGCGACGCCGACTTCGCTCGCCTGGCCGACACCTACGAAACCCTGGATAAACGCATCTGTCGAATCGAAGCAGGCAGTGAGACCTTGGCTGACGATACGCTGCTTGCCCTTAAGCAGGAGCGCGTTGGCCTTAAGGATGAAGTGGCGCGCCGGCTTAAACGTTCTGCTGGGCAGTGCTGCGGCTGTGGCAATGGCTGCAAGGGTTAGGGCTGTAAATATATCCAGCCATTTCGTATTATCCGGGCTCAGTTTTCCGAGGAGTCCGGCATGGCCAAGGCCAAACGCATGTATGGCTGCACCGAGTGCGGCGCGACCTTTCCCAAATGGGCCGGCCAGTGCGGCGAGTGCGGGGCCTGGAACACCCTGGTGGAAACCCTGATCGAGGCCAATGCCGCCGCCCCCAGCGGGCGTGCCGGCTGGGCCGGCGAGCAGGCGCAGATCAAGACCCTGGCCGAGGTCAGCGTCGAGGAAGTGCCGCGCTTTTCCACTGCGTCAGGCGAGCTGGACCGGGTGCTCGGCGGCGGCCTGGTGGACGGCTCGGTGGTGCTGATCGGCGGCGACCCGGGCATCGGCAAGTCGACCATCCTGCTGCAGACCCTGTGCAATATCGCCACGCGCTTTCCGGCGCTGTACGTCACCGGTGAGGAATCCCAGCAGCAGGTGGCCATGCGCGCCCGCCGCCTGGGCTTGCCGGAAGACAAGCTGAAGGTGATGACCGAGACCAATATCGAGCTGATTATCGCCACCGCGCGCCTGGAAAAGCCCAAGGTGATGGTGATCGACTCGATCCAGACCATCTTTACCGAACAGCTGCAATCGGCCCCCGGCGGCGTCGCCCAGGTGCGCGAGAGCGCGGCGCTGCTGGTGCGCTTCGCCAAGCAGAGCGGCACGGCGATCTTCCTGGTCGGCCACGTGACCAAGGAAGGTGCCCTGGCCGGGCCACGGGTGCTCGAACATATGGTCGATACCGTGTTGTATTTCGAGGGCGAGTCCGATGGCCGCCTGCGCCTGCTGCGCGCGGTGAAGAACCGTTTCGGCGCGATCAACGAACTGGGCGTGTTCGGCATGACCGACAAGGGCCTCAAGGAGGTCACCAACCCCTCGGCGATCTTCCTCACCCGCGCCCAGGAGGAAGTGCCGGGCAGCGTGGTGATGGCCACCTGGGAAGGCACCCGGCCGATGCTGGTGGAGGTGCAGGCGCTGGTCGACACCAGCCATATGGCCAACCCGCGCCGCGTCACCCTGGGCCTGGATCAGAACCGCCTGGCCATGCTCCTGGCCGTGCTGCACCGGCATGGCGGGATTCCCACCTATGACCAGGACGTGTTCCTCAACGTGGTCGGCGGGGTCAAGGTGCTGGAAACCGCCTCCGACCTGGCGTTGATGGCCGCGGTGATCTCCAGCCTGCGCAACCGCCCGTTGCCCCATGATCTGCTGGTGTTTGGCGAGGTCGGCCTGTCCGGCGAAATTCGCCCGGTGCCGAGCGGCCAGGAGCGCCTGAAGGAGGCGGCCAAGCACGGCTTCAAGCGCGCCATAGTGCCCAAGGGCAATGCGCCGAAAGATCCGCCAGCGGGTCTGCAGGTGATAGCGGTGACGCGCCTGGAGCAGGCGCTGGATGCGCTGTTCGAGTAGCGCAGCAGCGGGCATGAAAAAGGAGGCCTGGGCCTCCTTGTTCTTTACTCGTCTTCGCCGAGGGCGGCGAGCTCGCGTTCCAGCAGGCTGTCATCGCCCAGATTGAGCTCCACCAGGCGGCGCAGGTGGCTGATCGAGTCGAGGTCGATATGCCGGCAGACGAAGCCGAGCAGATTGTCCTGGGTGCGGGTCAGCACCACCTCCATCAGCACCTGGGTGTCGTCGGCCAGTTGCATGCAGGCGGAGAAGGGTTGGTTGGGGTCGCCGTTCCAGCCGCCCGGGCGCTTGACCAGCAGGCCCTTGAGTGACACGTCATGCAGCTCGACCGGCCAACTCCGTTCGCCTTGGATGATTTCGGTGGGGGCATCGAACGCGATGCGATGAAAGCGCCGCCGCTCGTTGGCTGTTTTACTCATGTAAAAAAACTCCTGCGGGGTTTTATCCACTATAGCCAAGGCTGCTGCCGCTGGCTGGTTTTATCTGGGCGATTATCTGGCGCGGATAGTAACTGAAGCCGCAGCTAAATAAGCCCGCTTTAGTGGCGGGCGGTATGACCTCTGGCGGCGCTTAGCCGAACAGGTCGGTTGAGGAGAACGTGGCGACGCCGAGCAGCCCGATGGCAAATTCCGCCGCGCTGTCGGCGTTGCTGCTGCCGTACAGCACGCCATCGGCGAAGCGCAGCTGGCCGCTGGCATCCTGCTCGCTGAAGGCGGCATTGCCGATAAAGCTGAAAGCGTCGTGGGCGGCGGTCAAGGGATTGGCATCCAGCGCGGACAGGTCGATCAGGTCGCCTTCACTGCTCTTGAAACCGTAAATCAGGTCGCGCAACTCACCGATGCCCATGTCGCTCAGCTTGCTGAACACATAGCGGTCGGCGCCGCTGCCGCCATTCAGGTAATCGGCGCCGGCGCCACCGTCGAGCACGTCATTGCCGGCCAGGCCATTGAGCACGTCGTTGCCGGCGCCGCCCTGCAGGTTGTTAGTGCCGGAACTGCCGCTGAGGGTATCGGCATAGTCGCTGCCTATGAGGTTTTCGAAGCCGCGCAGCGAGTCGAGTCCGGAACCGCCGGTGGCCTGGGCCAGGGACGTGGCCAGGGTGACGCTGACGCCGGCCTCGGCATAGGCGTAGGACAGGCTGTCGTTGCCGAGCCCGCCGTTCAGCGCATTGTCCCCGGTACTGGCGAAGATGATGTTGTCCAGGGCATTGCCGGTGCCGTTGGAGTTGCCCGGCGCGATCAGGTGGAGGATCTCGATATTGTTGGCCAGGGTGTAGTCGGCCAGGCTGCTGAACACCCGATCGAGCCCCGCTGCGCCACTCTCCACCACCAGATCGCCGGCGTTGTCGACGAAGTAGCTGTCATTGCCCACGTCGCCGAGCAGCACGTCGGCACCCGCGCCGCCGTCCAGTACGTTGTCCGCGGCATTGCCACGAATGATGTTGTCGAGGCTGTTGCCGGTGCCGTTGAGCGCTTGCGGGCCGACCAGCAGCAGGTTTTCCAGGTTGTCGCCGAGGGTCCAGCTGAGCGATGCCACGACGGTGTCGTAGTCCTCGACGCCGGTGCCGTTTTCCAGCACCTGATCGCCGGCGCTGTCGACGAGATAGACATCGCTGCCGTCGCCACCTTGCATCTGGTCATTGCCCTGGCCGCCGTCGAGGCTGTCGGCGCTGGCCGTGCCGAGCAGCAGGTCGTCGCCCTCAGTGCCGGTAATCCGGTTGGCGGGGTAGAGGGAGAGCATGCTGGGGTCGTTGTTGTCGTTGGCATCGCTCTGGTAGCCCAGGTCGTTGGCGATAAAGTCGGCCAGGCGCTGGCCGATGATCTCGCTGGCATCGCCGGGCATATGCCAGACATCGTAGTAATAGGTCAGCGGGTCGACGTCGTAGCGCATCGGCAGGTCGCTGTAGTCCACCGCGATTTTTATATCGCTACGGCTGGCGGCCAGCTCCAGCTGGGCCTGGCGGATCGCCTCGGTGCCCGCCACTATGCCGGCAATTTCCGCGGCGCTGTAACCGCGTAGGGCGGCGGCCTCTTCCTGGTAGTTGCCGGTCAGCATCAGGTAGAAGACCAGATCCGGGGTGCCCAGCTGGGTTTTCAGGTAATCGAAGACTTTCAGCGTATTGCTCTTGTACAGCTCGATTTCAGCCTGCTGGTCGCTGGCGTTGGCATAGCTCATGGCGTTGTCTTCGCCCTGGCCCCAGACGATGGCCATGGTCACGCTGCCTTTGGCCAGCAGGCTTGCCAGCTGGCTGCTGAGGTTGGCGACGGCCTGCAGCAGCGCTTCGCCGGGTTGGTCGGTGTCGCTGTACCACCAGGCCTTGGCCTTTTCCGCCTCAGTGGCGGTGGAGCGGCCGGTGACGGTGCTGCCGCCGACGGCGATGTCCACTGGGTTGGCGTCCTGATCAAAGAACAGGCTTTCCACCTTGTCGAAGTCGGTATAGCGCGTCAGGTGGTTGACCATTTCGGTGATTCCAGACTCCTCGTCACCGGCGAACATGCGCAGCAGCCGAGCGTTGGACTGGCCGAGCGTGGGCACGAAGAGGGTGTTCTGCGGCGTGGGCTCGGCAAAGATAAAGTCCGCCGCGCTCAGGCTGCCCAGGTGATTGCCGTTCAGGGCAATCTCGAAGCTGTTGCCATCGACATCAGGCTCGCGGGATTTCAGCGAGGTCTTGGTGCCCGTGTCGTTGAGGGTCACGTGCAGGCTGTGGTCGTAGCCGTTGCCCAGGCCGGTGAAGCCCAGGGCCGAGAGGTCGATCTTGTCCACGCCGGCGGTGAAGTCGGTGATGGTGTCGGCGGCGCTGATATCGGCGGGGCCGTAGTTGCGGTAGCTGTCGAGTGCGCCGCTGAAACGGAAGATGTCGCTGCCTTCGCCACCGGTCAGGCTGTCTTTGCCGGCGCCGCCGTCGAGCACATCGTTGCCCGCCCCGCCATTGATCTTGTCCGCGCCGGCATAGCCTAAAAGCACTTCGTCAGCGCCGCTGCCGTTGAGGGTGTCGTTGCCCTCGGTGCCGACCGGAGTGGGCGGCGGCGGTGGAGGCGGTGGTGGCGGCGGCGCTGTCTCGAGAAACAGGGTGCTGGCGTTGAGGCTGTTCAGGTGATTGCCCTGCAAGGCCAGCTCGAAGCGGTTGCCGTTGAGGTCGGGCTCCAGGGATCTCAGGTAGGTACGATCGCTGGCGCTGCTGTAGCTGAGCTGCAGGGTGCCGTTGTAGCCATTGCCCAGGGCGGTGAAGCCAAGCTCGCTGAGGTCGATGCGGTCGAGCGTGGCATCGAAGTCGGTGATGGTGTCGCTGTTCAGGCTGCCGTTACGGAAACTGTCCTGCAGTTCGCTAAAGCGAAAGGTGTCGGCGCCGTCGCCGCCGGTAAGGGTGTCGCGCCCGCCTCCGCCGATCAGCAGGTCGTTGCCGCCACCACCCAGGAGCGTGTCGACACCGGCCATGCCCTGCAGGGTTTCATCCGCTGCGGTGCCTTGCAGGCGGTCATTGCCGGCGCTGCCCCACAAGGTCAGGTCGCCCGCCGGCGCGGCGCCGATGTTGAGCAGGAAGCTGTCGGTAAGGGTGCCGCCGCGGCCGTCGCTGGCACTTAGGCGGATTTCATAGGTGCCTGCCGTGCCGACTCCGGGTATGCCGTTGAAGGTCAGGGTGGTGGCGTTGAAGGCCAGCCAGGATGGCAGGGCCGCGCCGTTGCTCTGGGCGGCGCTGTAACTCAGGCTGTCGCCATCCGGGTCGCTGAAGCTGGAGGCGGAAAAACCGTAGGTGAACGCGGTGTTTTCACTGAGGCTCTGATCCAGCAGGGGCTCGTTGAGCACGGGGGCGTTGTTGGCCTGGGCGTTGGCGCTAAACAGGATATTGGTGGGGTTGAGCGCGGTCAGCTGGTTGCCATGCAAGGCCAGTTCGAAACGGTTGCCGCTGGCATCGGCTTCGAAGGATTTCAGGTAGGTGCGGTCGCTGGTGCTGCTGTAGCTGAGCAGCAGGGTGCCGTTGTAGCCATTGCCCAGAGCGCTGAAACCGAGGCCGGAGAGGTCGAGGCGATCGAGCGAGCCATTGAAGTCGGTGATCAGGTCGGCGTAGAGGGTGTTGCTGGTGCGGTAACTGTCTTGCAGTGCGCTAAAGCGAAAGGTGTCGGCGCCGTCACCGCCGCTGAGGGTGTCGCGGCCCGCGCCGCCCACCAGCACATCGTTGCCGGCACCGCCGCTGAGCTTGTCGTCGCCGGCCAGGCCGAGCAGCAGTTCATCGGCTGTGGTGCCGGTCAGGCTGTCATTGCCGGCGCTGCCTTGCAGTTCCAGTGCTGGGTCGTTGGTGTCATTTGCCATGGAAAGCACTGTCCCCTTCGCCGGCTGCTGTGAGCGGCGCCTAAAGCCAAAACACGGATGCGCATGGCTTTGTGAGCCCGCTGCAATCGCTGTGACAGCGCCTCAGAAGAAGCGTGCTGCGCTGTCGAATGGGGACGGCGTCAAGGGTTGGGCGTCAATCAATACGGGGCGAGCGGCAAAAGGCTGGCGTCATTCACTGGGCGTCTGGCGGCCTTGCAAACAGGCATCCCGGGCGTTGCGCCTGGGGCGTTTGGGGCGTTTTGGCGCATAAAAAAATGCCCGCATCTCGCGATGCGGGCATTTTTTACCGACGGACGGTCGTGCGCTTTGCCCTGGCTGCCGCTATGGGCCGCCGCCAGGGCCGCTTACTCAGTTGCCGTAAACCGGGAACTTGGCGCACAGCGCCTTGACCTGCTCGCGCACGCGGCCTTCAACCGACTCGTCGCCCAGATTGGCGAGGATCTCGCAGATCCAGCCAGCCAGTTGGCGGCACTCGTCTTCCTTGAAGCCGCGGGTGGTCACGGCCGGGGTGCCGATACGCAGGCCCGAGGTGACGAAGGGCGAGCGCGGATCGTTCGGCACGCTGTTCTTGTTCACGGTGATAAAGGCGCGACCCAGGGCGGCGTCGGCGTCCTTACCGGTGATGTCCTGCTTGATCAGGCTGAGCAGGAACAGGTGGTTCTCGGTGCCGCCGGAAACCACATCGTAGCCGTTGTCCATGAACACCCCGGCCATGGTCTGGGCGTTCTTGATCACTTGCTGCTGGTAGGCCTTGAACTCAGGCTGCAGGGCTTCCTTGAAGCACACGGCCTTGGCGGCGATCACGTGCTCCAGCGGGCCGCCCTGGCCGCCCGGGAATACTGCGGAGTTGAGCTTCTTCTCCAGCGCTTCGTTGGCACGGGCGAGGATCAGGCCGCCGCGCGGGCCGCGCAGGGTCTTGTGAGTGGTGGTGGTGACCACGTCGGCGAACGGCACCGGGTTCGGGTACACGCCTGCGGCAACCAGGCCGGCTACGTGAGCCATGTCGACGAACAGGTAGGCACCGACCTTGTCAGCGATGGCGCGGAAGCGCGGGAAGTCCAGCACCTGGGAGTAGGCGCTGAAGCCGGCGATGATCATCTTCGGCTTGTGTTCGACGGCCAGGCGCTCGACTTCGTCGTAGTCGATCAGGCCGGCATCGGTGATGCCGTACTGCACGGCGTTGTACATCTTGCCGGAGAAGCTGACGCTGGCGCCGTGGGTCAGGTGGCCGCCGTGGGCCAGGCTCATGCCTAGTACGGTGTCGCCGGGATTGAGCAGGGCCATATATACGGCGCTGTTGGCCTGGGAGCCGGAGTGCGGCTGGACGTTGGCGTAATCGGCGCCGAACAGCTGCTTGGCGCGGTCAATGGCCAGCTGCTCGACCACGTCGACGTATTCGCAGCCACCGTAGTAGCGCTTGCCCGGGTAGCCTTCGGCGTACTTGTTGGTCAGTACCGAACCCTGGGCTTCCATCACCGCCGGGCTGGTGTAGTTTTCCGAGGCGATCAGCTCGATATGCTCTTCCTGGCGTTGGGCTTCTTGCTCCATCGCGGCAAACAAATCGGCGTCAAAACGGGCAAGATTCAAATCACGGCTGAACATGGCAATCCCCTGAAAAATCAGCTGGGCGGTGGAAAGAGGGGGCGAATTCTACCCCATCCGGGCGCGGCAGGCATATGAGCCTTGATCATCTGCTGGACAAGCGGGGTTCATGGGCGGCTCGCCCTAGCTGAGCATAAACAGCGCGGTGCCGCTGAACAGTGCGGTGAACTGCTGGGCGGGCATCGGCCGGCCGAGCAGGAAGCCCTGTACTTCGTCGCAGTCGTGGCCACGCAGGAAGTCCAGCTGGGCCAGGGTTTCCACCCCTTCGGCGATCACCATCAGATTCAGGCTGTGGGCCATGGCGATGATGGCGCGGGCGATCTGGCCGTCCTGCTCGCCGTGGGGCAGGCCGTCGACGAAGCTGCGGTCGATCTTCAGCACGTCGATGGGGAACTGCTTGAGGTAGTTCAGCGAGCTGTAGCCGGTGCCAAAGTCGTCGATGGCGATGCACACGCCCAGCTGCTTGAGGCTGGTGAGGGTGCGCATGGCATTGGCCACGTCTTCCATCAGGATGCTTTCGGTCAGTTCCAGCTCCAGGCAGGCCGGCGGGATGCCGCTGTCCTGGATGATGTTGGCGATGCGCTGGTCCAGGTCGCCCTCGGCGAACTGGCGGGCCGAGAGGTTGACCGAGATCTTCGGCACCCGCACCTTGGCCTGGTGCCATTCACCCAGCTGGCGGCAGGATTCGCGCAGCACCCAGTCGCCGACCTCCACTACCAGGCCCAGCTCTTCCAGGGCCGGGATAAAGTCGCCCGGCGGCACCTGGCCGCGTTTCGGGTGCTGCCAGCGCAACAGCGCTTCGGCGCCGGTCAGGCGCTTGCCGTCGCCGGAGAATTGCGGCTGGTAGTAGAGCTGGAACTCGCCGAGTTCGAGGGCGTGGCGCAGGTCGCTTTCCAACTCCAGGCGTTCCAGGGCGCTGGCGTTCATGTCGGCCTGGTAGAACTGGAAGTTGTTCTTGCCGCGTTCCTTGGCGTGGTACATGGCGGTGTCGGCGTTCTTCATCAGCTGGCTCAGTTCGTCGCCGTCCTGGGGGCTCAAGGCGATGCCGATACTGGCGCTGACGAAGAACTCGCGGCCTTCGAGGATAAAGGCCCGGGCCAGGCTGGCGAGAATCTGCTCGCCGACATGGATGGCGCGTTTCAGTGCGGTTTCGCGGTCGCCCTGGGATTGCAGCAGCAGGGTGAACTCGTCGCCACCCATGCGCGCCACGGTGTCGTCGCCGTCGACGCAGGCGGCCAGGCGCACCGCCACTTCCTTGAGCATGCGGTCGCCGGCGGCGTGGCCGAGGGAGTCGTTGATCGGCTTGAAACGGTCGAGGTCGAGGAACATCAGCGCCACCCATTCCTGATGCCGCTGCGCGTGTTGCAGGGCATTGTGCAGGCGGTCCTGGAACAGGGTGCGGTTGGGCAGCTGGGTCAGGGCGTCGTAGTAGGCCAGGCGGTGAATGCGCTGTTCGCTGGCCTTGCGCTCGCTGATATCGCTGAAGAAGCACACATAGCTGACCAGGTCGCCCTCATCGTCCTTGATCGCGGTGATGCCGACCCAGGCCGGGAATTTCTCGCCATTGCGCCGTTTCAGCCACACCTCGCCCTCCCAGCTGCCTTGCTGGTTGAGCTGCTTGATCACATAGGCCAGGTGATTGGCCTGCTGGTTGTCGGCGGTCAGCATGTTCGGCAGCTGGTCGAGGACCTGCTGCGGGGCGTAGCCGCTGACCCGGCTGAAGGCATTGTTGACCTGCACTATATAGCCGGCCGGGTCGGTGACCAGGATCGCCGCGGTGGAGTGTTCGAATACCGTGGCGGCCATGCGCAGGTCTTTTTCCGCGCGGCGTTGCTGGCCGATATCGCGGCCAACCCCGAGCAGGCCCTCGAAGCGCCCGCTGTCGTCCCACATGGGCACCAGGCGCAGTTCCACCGGAATCTTCTGGCCGTCGGCGCGCAGGCAATCGAAGACGAACAGCGTGGGCTGCAGCTGCGCGCGCAGCTCGGCCATGCGCTGCGGGTCGCCCAGGGCGCTGCGCACCCGCTCGAGCAGCTCATAGAAGCCCGACAGTTGCCGCGGGTTGGTGGCCAGGCTGTGGAAGCCGTTGGCCAGCGCCCATTCGCTGTCATAGCCGAGCACCTGGGTGACCGAGGGGCTGACATAGTTGAGCTGCAGTTGGGCGTTGGTGGAGAAGATCACGTCGCTGATGCTTTCCGCCAGCAGGCGGTAGCGTTGTTCGCTGGTGCGCAGCGATTCGTTGCGCTCGATCTGCCCGGTGATGTCCTTGGCCACGCCGATCAGGCGGCTGACCCGGCCGTTCTGATCGTAGGCCAGGGCCTGCTCGCGGATGTCGAACCAGTGCCAGCTGCCATCGCGGTGCCGCCAGCGCAGCTCGAACTGCATCAGGCGGCCCTTGCCCAGCACCTGCTGGATATTGCGCATGCGCGAGTACAGCTCGACATCGTCGGGGTGCAGCACCTTTTCCCACAGGCGCTCGCCCAGTTGCACGATCTCCGCCTTGCTGTAGCCCAGCTGCGGACCCAGGTGGTTGTTGCTGTACATCACCCGCTTGCTGCACATGTCGTGCACATAGATGGTGTCGGGCACGGCCTTGACCACATCGGACCAGAAGCGCTCGCGCTCGATCAGCGAGGTTTCGATGCGCTTGCGGCTGGTGATGTCGCTGATGCTCAGGGTGACCGCGTTGAGATCCTGGGCCTGTTCGGGCAGGCGTACCAGCAGCCACAGATGGCGCTCGTGGCCCTGGGGCGTGGTGATCTGGCGTTCCATTTCCAGCAGGCCGCTGCCCGTGAGCAGGGCGTTGACCAGTTGCAGGCGGAAGCCTTCGGCGTGCAGCGGGCCGCTGTTGAACAGGTGCTGCCAGGCCTGCTCGTTGGAGTCGACGTCGAGCAGGCGCAGGGCCACCTGGTTGGTTTCGGTCAGGCGCAGGCGCTGGCAGAGTTCCTGGTGATGCTGCGGGTCGGCCTCCAGCCAGCGACTCAGGCTGTTCAGGTCATGCAGTTGCTGCTCTTGCAGATAGGCATGCAGGTCGCTGAGGTCGAGCACGCAGAGCGCGGTGCCGGTGCCTTCGAAGATGTCCTGGTAGCGCCGGCGGGTTTCGCGCAGCACCTGGGTGGCGCGCTGCTCCTCGGTGACATCGCGCAGCACCCAGACAAAGCCGCTGTGCTGCAGCTCGTCGCCGAGGTCGCTGCGGCTGATGTCGTACAGGCGCAGCACGCCGTCCTGGCGGATTTCCACCAGATCCGGGCCCAGGTCATGGGAGGCGCCGTTGCCGTGCAGCAGCATTGGGTCGAGGCGCGGCAGCAACTGGCGCAGGTGCCAGTTGTGGGCGTCCTGGTTGCTTACCCCGAACAGGGCTTCGGCCTGGGGGTTGAGGTAGTGCAGCTGGCCATTGCTGTCGGTCACCAGCACCCGTTCCTCGATGGCGCCCAGCACGCTGGCGGCCTGCTGCAACTCGCGCCGCGAGGCGGTGTTGAGGTCGTGCAGGTTGCGCCGCTCGCGCAGCAGGCGATACAGGGCGAACAGGGTGAGCAGGGCGCAGAGGATGAACAGCAGCAGCTTGCTGGCCAGTTGCGGCAGTTGCGTGGCGCGGGCCTGGCGTTCGTTGAACAGCGCGCGCAGCTGCCAGTCGCTGCCCTGCAGGGGCGTGATCAGGATGCTCTGGGCCAGGTTTTCCGCGGTCACCGGCGGCGCCACCGGGTTGCTGGCGGCCTTGTCGCTGTGGCTGACGATCACCCGCTGTACATTGCGGTCTTCCAGCAGCCATTGGTGCGGGCTCTGGTGGTGCTCGCTGAGCCAGCTGCGCAGGGCTCTGTTGGTCAGGCGCAGGGCCCAGAAGCCGCTGGCCGGGCTGTCGTTGTTGTGGCGCAACAGCAGGTAGATGCGCCCGCGGTCATCGGCGCTGAAGGAGTAGAAGAAGGCTTGCTGGCTGCCGCGCTGGTGCAGCTCGCGCAGGTACAGCTGATCGGGCGACTGGCCAGCGCTATCGGCCACCACTGTGCCCTGGGCGTTGAGCCAGGCCAGGCTGTGCAGGGTCGGGAAGACGCCGCGCAGGCTGCGCAGCAGATCCTCATGGCGCTCGGCGCTGCCAGGCGGCAGCACATGGGCCTGGAGCAAGGCGT
The DNA here is from genome assembly GCA_036276395.1 of Pseudomonas sp. Lineage (GTDB taxonomy): Bacteria > Pseudomonadota > Gammaproteobacteria > Pseudomonadales > Pseudomonadaceae > Aquipseudomonas. The sequence continues at coordinate 4,959 of DASUOY010000594.1, read as the reverse complement.
GGCCGGCGTTGGCCTTGAGCTCCATATTCAGTGACAGGTGATTGGCCAGCTGCGAGCTGTAGGCCAGGTTGAGCTGGCGCTGGTTATCCAGCAGCTGGTGGGACTCCAGGCGCAGCTGCCACAGCAGCAGGGCGAGCATCCCCAGTACCAGGGCTACCAGCACGGCGCGACTCGGTCCGCGCATCGGTATCGCCAGCGGTTCGCCGGGAGAGTGCGGTGCGGAGGGCGGCGTGACTGTTGGCAATGAGCTGAGTCCTGAACTTAATTCGGCAGGCCACGGGCCGCAGGGTAACGCCGCTACGGCAAAGGGCGGCTAGCATGCCATAACTGTGGCGAAGTGCCAGTGTCGCCGACGAGTGTCGTTTGCCCTGCACTGCGCATTCCGGTAGCTTTGCCGCACGCGCGCGCGGCCTGTAGCTCTGAGTCTACAACGGCATTGCCCCGCGGCCACTGCGGCCCGGCCAACGGTCCCGCGCGAGCGGCTGTGCGCCGCAGTCGCCGGCCTCTCTTTCGTTTCCTGTCTAGAACCAAGGTTATCCATGGCTCAATACGTCTACACCATGCATCGGCTGAGCAAAGTAGTGCCGCCGAAGCGGGAAATCCTCAAGAACATTTCCCTGTCCTTCTTCCCCGGCGCCAAGATCGGCGTGCTCGGCCTCAACGGTTCGGGCAAGTCCACCCTGTTGAAGATCATGGCCGGGGTCGACACCGAATTCGACGGCGAAGCCCGCCCGATGCCCGAACTGAACGTCGGTTACCTGCCGCAGGAACCGCAGCTCGACCCGAGCAAGACCGTGCGCGAAGTGGTGGAAGAGGCTGTGAGCCAGATCAAGGACGCCCAGGCGCGTCTGGATCAGGTCTACGCCGCCTACGCCGAACCGGATGCCGACTTCGACAAGCTGGCCGCCGAGCAGGCCAAGCTGGAAGCCATTCTGCAGACCAGCGACGGCCACAACCTGGAGCGTCAGCTGGAAGTCGCCGCCGACGCCCTGCGTCTGCCGGCCTGGGACGCCAAGGTCGAGCACCTCTCCGGTGGTGAGAAGCGCCGCGTGGCCCTGTGCCGCCTGCTGCTGTCGGCCCCCGACATGCTGCTGCTGGACGAACCGACCAACCACCTGGACGCCGATTCGGTGGCCTGGCTGGAGCACTTCCTCCACGACTTCCCGGGCACTGTGGTGGCGATCACCCACGACCGTTACTTCCTGGATAACGTCGCCGGCTGGATTCTCGAACTCGACCGCGGCGCCGGTATTCCGTACGAGGGCAATTATTCCGGTTGGCTGGAAGCCAAGTCGGATCGTCTGGCCCAGGAATCCAAGCAGCAGTCGGCCCATGAAAAGGCCATGAAGGAAGAACTGGAGTGGGTGCGCAAAGGCGCCAAGGCCCGTCAGTCCAAGTCCAAGGCGCGCCTGCAACGCTTCGAGGAAATGCAGTCGCAGGAATTCCAGAAGCGCAGCGAAACCAACGAGATCTATATCCCGGTCGGCCCGCGTCTGGGCGACAAGGTCATCGACTTCGTCGGCGTCAGCAAGGGCTACGGTGACCGCGCGCTGATCGACAACCTGTCGTTCAGCATGCCCAAGGGCGCCATCGTCGGCGTGATCGGCGGTAACGGTGCCGGTAAGTCGACCCTGTTCCGCATGCTGATGGGCAAGGAGCAACCGGACTCGGGCAGCATCGAGATCGGCGAAACCGTGCAGATGGCCTGCGTCGACCAGAGCCGCGACGACCTCGACGGCAGCAAGACCGTGTGGGAGGCCGTATCCGGCGGCTCCGACATGATCAAGATCGGCAACTATGAAGTGCCGTCGCGTACCTACGTGGGGCGCTTCAACTTCAAGGGCGGCGACCAGCAGAAGTTCGTCAAGGACCTCTCCGGTGGTGAGCGCGGCCGCCTGCACCTGGCCCTGACCCTGAAAGAGGGCGCTAACGTGCTGCTGCTGGACGAACCGTCCAACGACCTCGACGTGGAAACCCTGCGTTCCCTGGAAGAGGCCCTGCTCGACTTCCCTGGCGCCGCCATTGTGATCTCTCACGATCGCTGGTTCCTGGATCGCGTGGCGACCCACATCCTGGCGTACGAAGACGACTCGCATATCGAGTTCTTCGAAGGTAACTACACCGAGTACGAAGCTGACCGTAAAAAACGCCTGGGCGAGGCTGCCGCGCAGCCGCACCGCGTGCGTTACAAGAAGCTGGCGCAGTAATAGGCGCTGGACGAAAAAACGGAGCCGCAAGGCTCCGTTTTTTATTGGTGCTGGCCAAGGCTCCCAGGTGCCTGCCCTGTAGGGTGCGCCGTGCGCACCAATAGACCGTAGCTCTCGCCTGGCGGGCGAAGAAAAGTTACAGAATTACTGACGTGCAGCAGTGTCAAAGCCTCTGCAAGAGCCACACTTACCGCTGAGCCTTCGAGGATTATCAGCATGCCTGCCTTTGACCCCCAAGCCGCACTCTATAGCCTGCTGAACGAATACAGCGCGCGCGCCCATGCGATTCGCCAGGACCTGGCGCGCAGCCATTCGCCGGATTTCGCCGAGCAGGCCATGCAGCGGCAGAACGATGAAGTGCTCGAAGCCCTGCTGGCCGAAGCCGAGGCGGGCATGCGTCAGGTCGGTCTGGCCAAGCTGCGCCTGGCCGAGGGCAGTTACGGGCTGTGCCTGCGCTGTGGCGAGGCCATCAGCCCGGCGCGCTTGCAGGTCATGCCCGCCGCCGAATATTGCCTGGCCTGTGCCGATCTGCAGGACAAGGCCAGCTGAGCACGGCTGTTGCGGCCGCCTGCCGGTGGTTAAACGCAGAGCCGCGCGATTGAGCTTATGGCTTGTGGCGGACGGGCGATGGGGCGATGATTTGCCCAGCCCTCCCGTCCAAGGATTTCCAATGCCAGACTCCGTTGCAGCCCATTTGCGGTTGGCACCTGAAGCACTTACCCGTCCCTTCTCTCCCGAGCAGTTCAATTTCACCAGCACCGATGACCTGGAGCCCTTCCGCGGCGTGCTCGGTCAGGAGCGTGCGGTGGAGGCCCTGCAATTCGGCGTGGCCATGCCGCGCCCCGGTTACAACGTGTTCGTCATGGGCGAGCCGGGTACCGGCCGCTTCTCCTTCGTCAAACGCTATCTCAAGGCCGAAGCCAAGCGCCTGGAGACTCCGGCCGATCGGGTCTACGTCAACCATTTCGACGAGCCCCGCGAGCCCCGCGCCCTGGAGCTGCCCTCCGGCACTGCGGGGGATTTTCTCGCCGATATCAATGGCCTGATCGATAACCTGCTGGCGACTTTCCCGGCCGTGTTCGAGCACCCCTCGTTCCAGCAGAAGAAGAACGCCATCGACCGCGACTTCAACAAGCGCTACGACCAGGCGCTGGACGTGATCGAGAAGCTGTCGCTGGAGAAGGGCGTGGCCCTGTACCGCGACAGCAGCAATATCGCCTTCACTCCCATGCTCGACGGCAAGGCCCTGGATGAGGCCGAGTTCGCCCAGTTGCCGGAGGCCGAGCGCGAGCGTTTCCATGCCGATATCGCCACCCTGGAAGAGCGCCTCAACGAGGAGCTGGCCAGCCTGCCGCAATGGAAGCGCGAGTCGAGCAACCTGCTGCGTCAGCTTAACGAAGAAACCATCACCGTCGCCCTGCAGCCGCTGCTGACCCCGCTGTCGCAGAAGTACGCGGAAAACGCCGGGGTCTGCGCCTACCTGCAGGCGGTGCAGGTCAACCTGCTGAAAACCGTGGTCGATCAGCTGGTCGAGGTGGAAAAGGCCGACGCGCAAACCCGCAAGCTGCTGGAGGAGCAGTACTGCCCCAGCCTGGTGGTCGGCCATCACGCCCACGGCGGTGCGCCCGTGGTGTTCGAGCCGCACCCGACCTACGACAACCTGTTTGGCCGCATCGAGTACAACACCGACCAGGGCGCGCTCTACACCAGCTACCGCCAGCTGCGTCCCGGTGCGTTGCACCGCGCCAATGGCGGCTTCCTGATTCTCGAAGCGGAGAAGATGCTCGGCGAGCCGTTCGTCTGGGATGCGCTCAAGCGCGCCCTGCATTCGCGCCAGTTGAAGATGGAGTCGCCGCTGGGCGACCTGGGCCGCATCGCCACCGTCACCCTCAACCCGCAGGTCATCCCGCTGCAGCTCAAGGTGGTGATCATCGGCTCGCGCCAGCTCTACTACGCGCTGCAGGATCACGATCCGGACTTCCAGGAAATGTTCCGCGTGCTGGTCGACTTCGACGAGGACATTCCCCTCGGCGCGGAAAGCCTGGAGCAGTTCGCCCAACTGATGAAGACCCGCACCTCGGAGGAGGGCATGGCGCCCCTTACCGCTTCCGCGGTGGCGCGGGTGGCCACCTACAGTGCGCGCCTGGCCGAGCACCAGGGGCGCTTGTCGGCGCGGATCGGCGATCTGTTCCAGCTGGTCAGCGAGGCCGACTTTATCCGCCAGCTGGCGGGCGATACGCTGACCGACGCCGGTCATATCGAGCGTGCGCTAAAGGCCAAGGCCACTCGCACCGGGCGCGTCTCGGCGCGGATCATCGACGACATGCTGGCCGGTATCATCCTGATCGACACCGCCGGCGCGGCCGTGGGCAAGTGCAACGGCCTGACCGTGCTGGAGGTCGGTGACTCGGCCTTCGGCGTACCGGCGCGCATCTCTGCCACGGTTTACCCGGGCGGCAGCGGTATCGTCGATATCGAGCGCGAGGTGAATCTCGGTCAGCCGATCCACTCCAAGGGCGTGATGATCCTCACCGGCTATCTGGGCAGCCGTTACGCCCAGGAGTTCCCCCTGGAGATTTCCGCGAGCATCGCCCTGGAGCAGTCCTACGGTTATGTCGATGGCGACAGCGCCTCGCTCGGTGAGGTCTGTACGCTGATTTCCGCGCTGTCGCGCACGCCGCTCAAGCAGTGTTTCGCCATTACCGGCTCGATCAACCAGTTCGGCGAGGTGCAGGCGGTCGGTGGGGTCAAC
>DASUOY010000593.1:0-4724 GCA_036276395.1 Pseudomonas sp. | reverse complement strand
CTGTTCACTCTGGTTGGTAGCAGCGTCGACTTCGGCAGGCTCGATAAACAGCAGTGGCTGGCCTTCATTGATCGCGTTGCCGACCTGCGCGGCCAACTGGCGGACGATGCCGCTGTGGCTGGCGCTGACCACAAACTCCATCTTCATCGCTTCCAGCACGGCAATGCTCTGGCCGACGGCAACCGCATCGCCTTCGGCTACTTCCAGGCTGACCACCACGCCGGTGCTGTGGGTCAGCAGCGGCAGGCAGCCGGGCGGCGCGTCCTGTACCAGCTCGGCGGTTTGCTTGGCGGTCTGGGTCGCAGCAAAGAAGTGATGCGGATGGGCCTGGGTTTGCGCGGCCAGCAACTCGCCCAGGTGGTTTTCGACAAAACGCGTGGTCAGCTGGTAGCTCGCCACCTGGGGCCGGCGCAACAGGTTCTGTAACAGGTGCAGATTGCTCGCCACGCCTTCCAGGCGGAACTCGCAGAGCGAGCGATAGGCGCGGTGCAGGGCGCTGGGGTAGTCCGGGGCATGGGCGATCAGCTTGGCCAGCAGCGAGTCGTAGCTGGGGCTGACCGGGTAGCCGGCGTAGCCGTAGCCATCCACGCGCAGGCCTGGGCCGCTGGGCGGCTGGTAGGCCGTCAGGGTGCCGGCGGCCGGGCGGGTGCTGCCATCGCTGCTCATGCTTTCCAGGTTGATGCGCAGTTGCACGGCGCAGCCATTAAGCGCCGGTGGCGTGAGTAAGCCCAGCTCGCGCAGGGAAATGCCCGCGGCCAGCTTAAGCTGGGTGTGCAGCAGATCGACGCCGGTGACCTGTTCGGTGACGGTGTGTTCGACCTGGATACGCGGGTTGGCTTCCATAAAGTAGAAGCGCTCGGGCTGCTCGGCATCCAGCAGAAATTCGAAGGTGCCCAGGCCCTGGTACTGCGCCGCGCCGGCCAGCTTTAGCGCGGCGGCGATCATGCGCTCGCGGGTGGCGGCGGGCAGATCCGGGCTGGGGGCGATTTCCACCAGCTTCTGCTGGCGGCGCTGCAGGCTGCAGTCGCGCTCCCATAGATGGCTGACCGCGCCCGTGGCATCGCCCAGCACCTGAATCTCGATATGCCGGGCGCTGTGCACCAGCTGCTCGATATAGAGCGCTCCGTTGCCAAAGGCGGCGAGGGCTTCCGACTGGCAGCGGGCAAAGGCCTCGTCCAGTTCGGCGGCGCTAAATACCGGGCGCATGCCGCGGCCGCCGCCGCCGGCCAGGGCCTTGAGCATTACCGCGCCATGCTCGGCGAGAAAGCTATGGGCTTCATTCAGGCTGATCGCCTGATTGATCCCGGCCACCAGCGGCACTGCGCAGCGCTCGGCCAGTTCCCGTGCTGCGGCCTTGTCGCCAAACAGCTGTAGCCCCTCGCCGCTGGGGCCGACAAAGCACAGGCCGCCGGCCTGGCAGCGCCGCGCGAATTCGGCGTTTTCCGCGAGAAAGCCATAGCCCGGATGCACGGCATCACAGCCCTCGGCCTTGGCGATGGCGATCAACTGATCCATATCCAGATAGGCCGCCACGCCACGGCCCTTGAGGGCTACCGCGCTGTCGGCCTGGCGTAGATGCAGCGAGGCGCCATCGTCCTCGGCATAGATGGCCACCGAGCGGATACCCAGCTCACTGGCGGCGCGGGCGATACGGATGGCGATTTCGCCACGGTTGGCGATCAGCATGGCGGCGAAGGGCGCGGTCGTAGAGGGCATGGCGGCTCCAGATGTTTTTTATTCTGCGAGCCATCTTAGGCGCTCGGCGGCTTGGGTAAACCAAGGCCTTGCCGGGCGTAGTAGCGGATATTTGCCTGGGTGATATTCGTCACGGCTGGGTAGCCCGGATTGTATCCGGGCGACCCAGCCGGCGGCTTAGTTGCGCCGTTCGACGATAAAGCGCGCCAGTTCGCGCAGCGGCTCGGCGTTCGAGTCGAAGGGGCGCAGGGCGTGCAGGGCCTGGTCGCGCAGTTCCAGGGCGTAGGCCTTGGCGGCGTCGAGGCCGAGCAGGGCCGGGTAGGTTGGCTTGTGGTTGGCTTCATCCTTGCCTTGGGTCTTGCCCAGGGTGGCGGTGTCGCTTTCCACGTCGAGGATATCGTCCTGCACCTGGAACGCCAGGCCGATGGCCCGGGCGTAGCTGTGCAGGGATTTCAGCGCCTGTTCGTCGGCGCGCTCGCTGGCCAGGGCGCCGAGCTGCACGCTGGCCTCGATCAGGGCGCCGGTCTTGTGCCGGTGCATGATCTCCAGGGCGGCCTGGTCGAGTGTCTGGCCGACCGAGCCAAGGTCGATGGCCTGGCCGCCAACCATGCCGGCCGGGCCGGCGGCGCGGGCCAGACAGCTGAGCATGGCCAGGCGCACGTCGCTGCTGGCCGGGTTGCCGCGGGCGTCGGTCAGCACCTCGAAGGCCAGGCTTTGCAGGCCGTCGCCGGCAAGAATGGCGCAGGCCTCGTCGAAGGCGATATGGGTGGTGGGCTGGCCGCGACGCAGGTCGTCGTCGTCCATCGCCGGCAAGTCGTCATGCACCAGGGAGTAGGCGTGAATCAGCTCCACCGCGCAGGCGGCGCCGTCGGCCCGTTGCAGGTCGCCCCCCAGGGCTTCGCAGGCGGCGTACACCAGCAGCGGTCGCACCCGCTTGCCGCCGTTGAACAGGCTGTAGCGCATGGCCTGGTAGAGCCGCGTCAGTTCTTTCTGCTGTTGGCCGAAAAGGCTGTCCAGGGCGGCGTCGACGCGGCTCTGGCAGAGGCTCTGGTAGGCCGCGATCATGCTGGCTGATCCGCGTCGAAGGGGGCTTCCTCCAGCTCGCCGTCGCGCTCCATCAGGATCTGCACCTTCTGCTCGGCCTGGGCCAGGGCGGCCTGGCAGTCGCGGGTCAGGCGGATGCCCTGTTCGAAGGCGGTCAGCGAGTCCTCCAGGGACAGTTCGCCGGTTTCCAGGCGTTCGACCAGGTTCTGCAGATCGGTGAGGGATTGCTCGAAGTCGAGCGCGGCTTTTTTACGGGCCATGGCGGCTGTTCTCTGGCGGGCGCGGGCAGGGGTTGGAACCGGCGCGACACTAGCAGAGCCGCGCCGCGCGGGCAAATCAAGGCGCCGCGCTTACAGGTTCAGACCATGGCCGCGCGCCATCAGCACCGCGAGCAGGGGAATGATCAGCAACAGCAGCAGTTCCAGGCGGATCACCAGGGTCACCAGGCGTGCCTTGGCCGGGCTGACCTGGGGGATTTCGCCGGCCTTGAGACTATTGCGCCAGTTGAGGAAGACGAAGGTCGGCACCACCGAGATCAGGCCAACCAGGATAAACAGACCGACCTTGGCGTGGAACAGGCTGTTGCCCAGGTAGTAATCCAGGCCCCTGCCGTACCAGAGCACCCGCGCCAGGCCGCTGAACAGCACCACGCCAGCGCAGATGCCATAGGCGATGTCGGTGATGATCAGGCTGCGCGCGCGTTTGAGATCCAGCGGCAGCTTGAAGTGCACATGCTCGATGGCGAGCAGGGCGAACAGGATAAAGATCGACAGGTAGTGGATATAGGCGGCTATGGCTTGGGCCATGGGGGCAGTCCTTGCATTGATCGACAGGGCTTTCTAGAGGGCCAACTCTACCCTATTGCGGCCATTGCCCTTGGCCCGATAGAGCGCCTGGTCGGCGCGTTTCAGGCTGTCCTCCAGGGTTTCGGCGGGGGCGTGCAGGGCGGCGCCGATGCTGATGCTCAGGTTGAGTTCACCGGCGTCGGTGCTCACCGGCGTCTGGGCGATGGTGGTGCGGATGCGTTCGGCAATCTGCACCAGCTCCTGATGATCGTGCACCAGCAGCACCACCACGAATTCCTCGCCGCCGCTGCGCGTCACCACATCCAGCGGGCGCACGGCCGCGCTGATGCGCCGCGCGGTTTCCCACAGGGCCTGGTCGCCGGCGCCGTGGCCATGGTTGTCGTTGACCCGCTTGAAGTGGTCGATATCGCAGAACAGCACGCCGAGCTGCAGGCCATGGTCCTGGGCCTGCTGCAGCTGTTGCGGGAGGAAGTGCATAAGGCCGGCGCGGTTCCACAGCTGGGTCAGCGGGTCGAGCATGACCTTGCGCTGTTCGCGGCTCAGCGCCGCGCGCAGTTGCGCGGTCTGCGCGCTGAGCTGGCGCAGCTTCAGGTAGCCCTCGGCCAGGTGCGCCAGGTCGATCAGCAGGCGCGTCTGCTTGTCGCTCAGTTGCTTGGCGTTGGGGTCGAGCAGGCACAGGGTGCCCAGGGCCTGGCCGTCTTCGGCGAACAGCGGCTGCCCGGCGTAGAAGCGCAGATGGGGCGCCTGGGTGACCAGGGGGTTGTCGAAGAAGCGCAGGTCGCTGCGCGCGTCGCTGACGATAAAGGTGTCTGTGCCGAGAATCGCGTGGCCGCAGAAGGAAATGCAGCGCGGGGTTTCGGCAGTGTCCAGGCCGATGCGCGCCTTGAACCACTGGCGGTCGTGGTCGATCAGGCTGACCAGCACCGTCTTCACCTCGAACAGCTCCCGGGCTACCCGCACCAGGGTGTCCAGGTAGGGGTCGGCGGGGGTGTCGAGCAGTTCCTGGTCGTCGAGGCTCTGCTGGCGTAGTGCTTCGTTTGGCGGCAGTTCAGGGCTGAGCATGGGCGGTTCCTTGGCTGGGCGCGGCGAACCACTGGTCGCGCTTGGTCAGGTGATAAGCATAGCCCCCCAGGCACAGGCCGCGCAGGGCCATAAAGACCAGCAGGGCCAGCCACAGGC
>DASUOY010000592.1:0-8706 GCA_036276395.1 Pseudomonas sp. | reverse complement strand
CGCCTTTTGTCGGCAATGACAGCAGCTCGCTGCTGATCTACAGCCTGGTGTATTTTGCCGCGGTGCTGTTTCTTTCGCTCAACCCAGGGCAACTGGTCGACCGTATCGGCAAATTTATTACCCCGGTGCTGCTTGCCGCATTGTTGGTGCTGGGGGGCGCGGCCCTGTTGCTGCCTGCCGGGGAGATCGGCCAGGTTTCCGCGGATTATCAGGCCGCGCCTTTCGTCCAGGGCTTCCTGCAGGGTTACCTGACCATGGATACCCTGGGCGCTCTGGTGTTCGGCATTGTGATTGCCAGCGCCATCCGCGACCGCGGCGTCACCGATGGCAAGCTGATCACCCGTTATTCGGTGATTGCCGGGTTGATTGCCGCCGTGGGGTTGTCGCTGGTGTATCTGGCGCTGTTCTACCTCGGCGCGACCAGCCAGGGCATCGCCGGTGAGGCGCAGAACGGCGTGCAGATTCTGACCGCTTACGTGCAGCACACCTTCGGTGTGTCCGGCAGCCTGTTGCTGGCGGTGGTGATCACTCTGGCTTGCCTGACCACTGCGGTGGGGCTGTTGACCGCCTGCGGCGAGTTCTTCAGCGGTCTGTTGCCGGTTTCCTACCGAACCGTGGTGATCGGGTTCGGGGCGTTCAGCCTGCTGGTGGCCAACCAGGGCCTGACCCAGTTGATCAGCTTCTCGATTCCGGTACTGGTCGGCCTGTATCCACTGGCCATCGTGCTGGTGGCGTTGAGCCTGCTGGATGGCCTGTGGCTGTCGCCCCGCCGGGTGTTTGTACCGGTGTTGGCGGTAACCCTGATCTTTGGCCTGGTCGATGGTTTGGTTGCGGCGGGCTTCAGTCAGTGGGTGCCGGCGCTGTTCAGCCAGTTGCCTCTGGCCGAGCAGAGCCTGGGCTGGCTGTTGCCGGTATTGGCGGCGCTAGTGGTGGCGGCTCTTTACGACCGCCTGATGGGGCAACCCCGCAGCGCACTGGCTTGAAGCATCACCTAGCCTGCCGCGTGGGCAGGCTAGGTGATGAGCGGAGCGGCTGCGCTTAGCTGGCGCCTGTACCCAGATTGAAGTGACGCACCTGGGCATGCAGACGTTCGGCCAGCACGGCAAGGCTCTGGCTGGCTTCGGTGACCTCGTTGGAGCCTTCGGTGTTGTCGCTGGCCAGGTCACGGATCATCTCGATGCGTTGGCTGATGTCATTGGCCACGGCCGCCTGTTGCTCCGCCGCGCTGGCGATCTGGATGGCCATTTCACTGATTTCGCGGTTGGCCGCGGTAATGGTTTCCAGGGCATGGCCGGCTTCCACGGCCTGGCTGGCGCCCGTTTCGGCCTGGGTGCGGCTTTGCCCCATCACGCTGGCGGCTTTCTGCGCACCGGCCTGCAGACGCTCGATCATGCCCTGGATTTCCATGGTGGAATCCTGGGTGCGTTTGGCCAGCGAGCGCACCTCATCGGCGACCACGGCAAAGCCGCGACCTTGATCACCCGCACGCGCTGCCTCGATGGCGGCATTGAGTGCCAGCAAGTTGGTCTGTTCGGCAATCCCGCGGATGACATCGAGGATGCTGCCGATATTGGCGGTGTCCTGGGCCAGGGTCTGCACCACGGTGGCGGCGTCGCCGATATCGTGGGACAGGGCATTGATCGAACTGACCATCTGCCCGACCAGTTGCTGCCCGCTATTGGCGGCCTCGTCGGCGCGCTGCGCGGCTTCGGCGGTCTGACTCGAGTGGCGTGCCACCTCCTGCACTGTCGCGGCCATTTCGGTCATGGCTGCGGCTACCTCGGTGGTGTGCAGCTCCTGCTGCTTGAGGTTGTGCTGGGTGGAGGTGGTGGTGCTGGTCAGTTGCGAGGCGGAGACGCTCAGTTGGGTGCTGGAGTGCACCACATTGCTGACGATCTCGCGCAGCTTGCCGACCATCTGGCTGAAGGAGTGCGAGAGCACGCCAAATTCGCCGCCGCTTTGCCCCTCCAGATGGGTGCCCAGCTCGCCCGCGGCTACCTTGCACGCCTCATCGCTCAGGCGCAGCAGGGCGCCGGTGACCTTGCGCCGAATGGCCACAATGCCCAGGGCGGAAATAATCACCAGCAGCACGACCACTGTGCTCACGGCGACCATATAGCGTTCGCCTATGCGCGAGTAATGAGCCACGGCGTCGCCGGTGCGCTGATCCAGCAGGGCGTAGAAGTCATCCACCGGATGCATGATCTTGGCTTTTTCCTTGTGGTACTCGGCGTTATGCATCAGATGGCTGGCGAGGGCCAGATCCGGCTCGCCCTGGCGTGTGAAGCCGCCCTGGCCATCGGCGAAGAGGCCCTTGACCGCATTCATGGCGGCGGTTTCGATCAGCACCAGTTTGTCCGAGTTGGCCTGAGCCTCGGCCAGCTTCGCCAGTTCGGCTTCGCTAAAGCCCTGGCGGCGCATCAGTTCGAGCAGGGCAATGGTCTCGCCGGTGCCGCGCATGCTCGGTTGGCCGGCGGCAATAAAGTCCCAGTACAGCCGTTCGTACTGCTGCGGGCGCGGCAGTTTGCCGTTGCGGATATCCAGCACCTGCCAATATTGCTCCTCATAGCGCGACTCGCCGCTGACCGCATAGGTGCGTGCCAGGCGGGTGAGATCATCGGAGCTCTGGCGCAGTTCATCGGCTAGCAGGTAGGACTGGTAGCGGTTCTCCTGGCTCTCGGTCAGGTGCCCCTGGTTAAGGATCATCAGGGTCACCAGAATCGCCAGCAGGCTGGTGCAGAAGATGATGGCGGCAAAAATAAGGGAAAACAGGCGTTGCACGGACATGACGGCCCTCCTTAGCAGAGCTGGGTGACTTCCTGTCAGAAAGGCAGAGAAACTGCCGGGGTGGTGCCTGCCTTTCTAATGCAGTGAGTAAAGCGTGTGCGTTAATGGTGCATGCCGCACTTGTCTGGTGCGACTCCTGTCACAGCTTTGCCCAGGTTGAGCACCTTTGCAAGGCAATGCAGGCCTCTATTTCAGTATTTAGGCTGGGATGAAGCGCGGCGTTGGAGCGAGTCAGTTAAAAATGCTCCATCTAGGTGCAAGGCTTTGCGGCGGGACGACTTGAGCATGGCCGCGAATGAAACGGCACCAGGCGCTAATACGGGATGGCTATAATCCAGCCTTGGCTTGGGGGGATTCATGGGCATCATCGACAACAATCTGTGGCTGCATCTACTGGCTATCGCCTGGTTTTTACTGTGCTGGGGCGGTTACAGCCGCTATGCCTTGCTCAAGGGGCGGGCAACCCCCTGTCTTGCCAGCGTCTTGCACCTGTACCGGGAAGACTGGATGCGTCGCATGTTACTGCGCGATAACCGTATCGCCGATGCCAATGTGATCGGCAACCTGGAGCGTAACGCGTCATTCTTCGCCTCCAGCACCCTGATCATCCTGGCCGGTATTCTTACCGTGCTCGGCGCATCCGACCGCGCCGTGTCCCTGCTCGCCGATCTGCCTTTTGTGCAGGCCGCCAGCCGGGAAATGTCCGAGGTCAAGCTGCTTTGCCTGGGCATGGTGTTCGTCTATGCCTTCTTCACCTTTAGCTGGTGCATGCGCCAGTACAACTTTGCCGCGGTGCTGGTGGGGTCGGCTCCCATGATCGGCGAGCTGCATGTCACCGAGCAGGAGCGCAAGGCCTTTGCCGAGCGCACCGCGCGGGTGATCTCGATGGCCGCCAACCAGTTCAACCAGGGGTTGCGCGCCTACTACTTCGGCATGGCGGCTCTGGCCTGGTTTATCAACCCGTGGTTTTTCATGCTGGTCAGCGCCGGTGTGGTATTGGTGTTGTACCGCCGCGAGTTCCACTCCGATGTACTGGAAGTGATGGTCTATACCCAGACCCCGGCGTTCGATCCGCCCAAGGAGAAAAGCGAATGAGTCTGCCGTTCTGGTGCATCTTTATCAGCGCAATACTGATTTTTATCGCCAAGGCCCCGGTGGCCAAGGCCATGGCGAAGGAGGGTGGGGGGCACTACGACAACCATCATCCGCGCGCCCAGCAAGGCCGTTTGACCGGGTTCGGCGCCCGGGCGCTGGCGGCCCATCTGAACAGTTTCGAAGCCTTTCCGCTGTTTGCCGTGGGTGTGTTGATGGCCCATGTGACCAATAACCATGGCCCATTGGTCGACGTTCTGGCCCTGACCTTTGTCGCCGCGCGGGTGTTGTATCTGGGCTTTTACTGGATGGACTGGCATTGGCAGCGCAGCCTGGTCTGGATAGTGGGGCTGTTGTGCAGCCTGTTGCTGATGCTGGTGCCCGCGCTATAAAAGCTGCACAAACAATCAGGCCCGCATTAAGCGGGCCTGATTGTTTAGGGCTGGAGAATTACTGCGCGTCTACCGCGTCTTTAACCTCGTCACCGGCGTCCTTGATGGCCTCGGCTGCGTCGTCGGCGGCCTCCTCGATCTTCTCGCCTGCGGTCGGCTCATTGCCCAGGGCGGCATTGGCTTTGTCTTCGATGGCTTCGCCGGTTTCGTTCACGGCATCACCCATGGATTCAAGTGCTTCGGTCGCGGACTCCTTGGCCGACTCGAGCTTGTCTTCCGGGGTCTTCTCGCAGGCCGCCAGGCCCAGCACGGCGGCGAGAAGCAGGGCGTAGGTGAATGGTTTTTGCACGGTTAGAACTCCTTGTTGAACTTGGTCGATGCTGGGTTGCCCCACGCATAACCGATTAAACAACGCGGATTCGCCGAAGTTCCCTATGGGTTGCCTTGTATTAGCGCGCCTCTGCCGTGCCGGATTACCCCTGAGGCGCTATCATGCGGGCCCTTTGTATGGTTGTCCTGGGTTGGAACTATGAGCGAGTCCCCTATTTTCGAGCGGGCGCAGCGTTTTCTATCGGTGTTGCGCCATTGTCAGTTGCTCGGCATGACGGTGCACAGCGCCGAACCGCAGGGCTTGATCCTGCGTCTGCCCTACAGCCCGCAGATAGTCGGCAATCCGGAAACCGGGGTGATCCACGGTGGTGCCATTACCACCCTGATGGACACCACCTGCGGCATCTCTACCGTATGCGTGCTGCCGGAGTTTGAAATCTGTCCGACTCTGGACCTGCGCATCGACTATATGCGTCCAGCGGAGCCTGATAAGGATGTGTTCGGCTTTGCCGAGTGTTACCGGGTGACCGAGAACATCATCTTCACCCGCGGTTATGCCTATCAGGACAACCCAGACGAGCCGATTGCCCATGTGGTGGGCGCCTTTATGCGCATGGGCAAGCAGGTTCACAGCGCCAAGTCGGTGAGCAGCGCCATTCAGGGAGCTGGCCAATGAACACGCTGAACCTCAACCAGCTGGTGCGTGAAGCCCATGAGCAGAACAACTACGACAAGCTGATCAGCCTGATCCCCTATGCCAAGTTGCTCGGTATCGAGTGCCTGCGCTTGGGCGACGATATGGTGTTCCGCCTGCCGGCCAACCAGGACTGCATCGGTAACCCGACCTTGCCGGCGCTGCATGGTGGGGTGATCGCCGGTTTTATGGAGCATTCGGCAATGCTGCACCTGCTGATGTTTATGGGCATTCCGCATTTGCCGAAAATCATCGACTTCTCGATAGATTACCTGCGCGCCGGTCATTATCGTGACACCTACGTGCAGTGCCAGGTGTGGCGTCAGGGGCGGCGCGTGGCCAATGTGGCGATCACCGCCTGGCAAACCACGCAGACCGAACCCATCGCCACCGCCCGTGCCCATTTCAAGGTGGATGAGCCTTGAGTGGCGCAGTTGTCTGGCTGGTCTGATTAAACGCTTAAGGGAATATCAATGGATGCGCTGCTGATTCTGGGGGGCTTGCTGCTGATCCTGGCCGCTCTGGTCTGGTTGGTGATGCGCGCTTTTGCCACCAGCCTGTTGTGGGGCTGGGGCAGTTTGCTGGCGCCGGTGACGCTGCTTTATGTGTTGCGCCATTGGCGTTCGGCGCGGCCACCGCTGGTGCTAGGCAGCCTGGGTTTTATTCCCTTGATCGTCGGCCTGACCCTGTTGGCCAGCAACGACGCCGAGCGCCTTGGCGCGATTCTCAGCCTGAAATGGTTGCAGGCGCAGAACCAGGCACCGGCCGAACTGGCCATCAACCTGAAGGGCGAGCTACATGGCCGGCCCTTTATGCCGCAGCAAGGTGAGCTGATCGAGGGGGTATTGAGCCTGCGCGAAGGCCAGGATTTCTTCGCCCAAAGCGAGCTGCTTATCCGCTTGCCGCAGATGGCCAAGGGCCCGCTGCGCCTGGATGTGTTGCCCACCGATAAGGGGGTATTGCCTGAGGTGGAAATCAGCTGGCTGTTACCCGAGCAGGATCTGCCCGAGGTGCGGCGCCTGGGTCGTGGCTACACCTTGCATCTGGATCTGCAACCGCAGGCGCCGAACAAGCTGGTGGGCGACTTTCACCTGGTTTTGCCCGCGCAGTTCAAGACCAGCCTGAGTGGCCGGGTCGAATTGTTCAGCGATGGTTTGCGCTATAAAGCCGGCAAGATTGACCGGCATTTTGACTCGGCCGATACCCTGGCTTATGTGGTTAATGACTATCTGCAGCGGCGTTTCGCCACTCGCCAGGTCGAGTTGCGCACGCTGACGCCAGCCGCTTTCCCGGCGCAGCGCCTGGATCTGCGCGTGCAGGCGTTGATCGCGGGGCAGGCGCAGGAGTTGCCGATCCAGCTGCACAAGACTGACAGTCACGGCTGGAAGGTGGTGGCCGACAACTTTGCCAGTCTGCCGAAGCCCGAGGTCGCGCCAGCTGCGTCGTCTGCCAGCACGGTGGCCGAGGCGGCGAAGCCTGAGCGGGTCAGCCGGCCGCTGGATCGGCGCCTGCGCTTCAGCCTCGAAGGCTTGCTGCGCAGCCCCAACCGCTATCAGAACCTCAGCATGCGCGCAGCCACCGAGCGCGGTAATAGTGCCGAAGGGCGCTTCCAGGGCATCGACCAGGACGGCCGGATTATCCTGCGCCAGCGCCTGAGCGGGCAGGGCGAAGTCAGCTACAGCCTGCTGCCGGAAGAGATTACCCGTATCGAGTTGCTTGAGCCCTAAGCCAAGCACTTGAAATCTCACAACATGCCCCCACCTGTATGACATCCGCCGCGCTGCGGCTTCGTCAACAACGTGGAGTAAGAGAGCATGAGTGTGGAAACTCAAAAAGAAACCCTGGGCTTCCAGACCGAGGTGAAGCAGCTGCTGCACCTGATGATCCATTCGCTGTATTCGAACAAGGAAATCTTCCTTCGCGAACTGATTTCCAACGCTTCGGATGCCACCGACAAGCTGCGTTTCGAAGCGCTGGCCAAGCCGGAGCTGCTGGAAGGCGGCGCTGAGCTGAAAATCCGCGTCAGCTTCGACAAGGACGCCAAGACCGTCACCCTCGAAGACAACGGCATCGGCATGAGCCGTGAAGAGGCGATCACCCACCTGGGCACCATTGCCAAGTCCGGCACCGCCGACTTTATGCAGCACCTGACCGGCGACCAGAAGAAGGATTCGCACCTGATCGGTCAGTTCGGCGTGGGTTTCTATTCGGCCTTTATCGTCGCCGACAAGGTTGACGTATTCAGCCGTCGCGCCGGTAGTCCGGCCAGCGAAGGCGTGCACTGGTCGAGCAAAGGCGAGGGCGAGTTCGAAGTCGCCACCGTTGAGAAAGCCGAGCGCGGCACCCGCATCGTCCTGCACCTCAAGAGTGGTGAAGACGAGTTCGCCGATGGCTGGCGTCTGCGCAATATCATCAAGAAGTATTCCGACCATATCGCCCTGCCGATCGAATTGCCGAAGGAATTCCATGGCGAGGAGAAGGACAAGCCGGCCGAGCCTGAGTGGGAAACCGTCAACCGTGCCAGCGCCCTGTGGACCCGTCCGCGTACCGAGATCAAGGACGAGGAATACCAGGAGTTCTACAAACATATCGGCCACGATTTCGAGAACCCGCTGAGCTGGAGCCACAACAAGGTCGAAGGCAAGCTGGAATACACCTCGCTGCTCTACACCCCGGCCCGTGCGCCGTTCGACCTGTATCAGCGCGAAGCGCCGCGTGGCCTGAAACTCTACGTGCAGCGCGTATTCGTCATGGATCAGGCCGAATCCTTCCTGCCGCTGTACCTGCGCTTTATCAAGGGCGTGGTCGACTCCAATGACCTGTCGCTGAACGTGTCCCGGGAAATCCTGCAGAAAGATCCGATCATCGATTCGATGAAGTCCGCGCTGACCAAGCGCGTGCTGGACATGCTGGAAAAACTGGCGAAGAACGAGCCCGAGCAATACAAGAGCTTCTGGAAGAACTTCGGCCAGGTGCTCAAGGAAGGCCCGGCCGAAGACTTCGCCAACAAGGAGAAGATCGCCGGCCTGCTGCGTTTTGCCTCCACCCGCACCGAGGATGGCGAACAGAGCGTTGGTCTGGCCGAGTACATCGCGCGCATGGCCGAAGGCCAGGACAAGGTCTACTACCTCACCGGCGAATCCTACGCCCAGGTGAAGAACAGCCCGCACCTGGAAGTGTTCCGCAAGAAAGGCATCGAAGTGCTGCTGCTCACCGACCGTATCGATGAGTGGCTGATGAGCTACCTGACCGAGTTCGACGGCAAGCATTTTGTCGACGTCGCCCGTGGCGATCTGGACCTGGGCAAGCTGGATTCGGAAGAAGACAAGAAGGCTCAAGAAGAGGTCGCCAAGACCAAAGAAGGTCTGGTCGAGCGTCTGAAAACCGCGCTGGGTGAGCAGGTTGCCGAGG
>DASUOY010000591.1:0-10502 GCA_036276395.1 Pseudomonas sp. | reverse complement strand
CTACCCCGGCCTGGGCACCGCGGCCGAGCGTTTGGCCGAGCGGGTTGGCAGCATGAGCAACGGCCGTCTGACCATCAAGGTGTATGCCGGCGGCGAGCTGGTACCGCCGCTTGAGGTGTTCGACGCGGTGTCGCGCGGCACCGCCGAACTGGGCCACGGCGCGGCCTATTACTGGAAGGGCAAGGTGCCGGCGGCGCAGTTCTTCACCGCCGTGCCGTTCGGCCTGTCCAGCAGCGAGATGAACGCCTGGTTGAGCAAGGGCGGCGGCCAGGCCCTGTGGGACGAAGCCTATGCACCCTATGGCGTGAAGCCCATGGTGGTGGGCAATACCGGCATGCAGATGGGTGGCTGGTACAACAAGGAAATCAACTCCCTGGATGACCTCAAGGGCCTGAAGATCCGCATGCCGGGCCTGGGCGGCGAAGTGCTCGGACGCCTGGGCGCCACCACCGTCAACCTGCCCGGCGGCGAAGTGTTCTCCGCCCTGCAGAGCAACGCCATCGACGCCACCGACTGGGTCAGCCCCTACAACGACCTGGCCTTCGGCCTGCACAAGGCGGCCAAGTTCTATTACTACCCGGGCTGGCAGGAACCCCAGGCGGTGCTCGAACTGCTGATCAACCAGAAGGCCCTGGACAGCCTGCCGGCCGATCTGCAAGCGATCCTCAGCGAGGCCGCCCGCGCCGCCAGCCAGGACATGCTGGACGACTACGTCTACCACAACGCCCTGGCCCTGGATGAGCTGAAGCAGCAAGGCACCCTGCTCAAGCGCTTCCCCGACGAAGTGCTGGCCGCCATGCAAAGCGAAACCGCCGCGGTACTCGGCGAACTGGCCGCCCAGAGCGAACTGAACGGACGCATCTGGGCCTCCATGCAAGCCTTCCAGGCCCAGGTCAGCCAGATGCACCAGGTGTCGGAGAAAGAGCTGTATAACTGGCGCTGATACGCAGCCGTAGGATGGGTTGAGCACAGCGATACCCATCTCGCCGATGCATGTTGCACGAGGGCGAACTGATCCCAATGACGGGGAGCAACACCATCCGGCACGCTGCCACCCAATCAACGACTATAAGGATCATCCGATGAAACGCGTCTTGCTTCTCAGCGCCCTGCTGGCTCCCCTGAGCGCCCTGGCCGATGGCTTCGAGGGCGCCTACGCAGGCCTCTATAGCGGTTACGCCTGGGCCGAGGATGACGGCACCAGCTACGCCCAAGGGCTTGACGTGAAAACCGGTTTTACCCAGGAAACCAATCCCACCGGGGCGCAATTGGGTGTGCTCGGCGGCTACAACTGGCTGCTACCACACAACTGGCTGGTCGGCGTGGAAGCGGATTACGACGGCCGTATCGAGCAGAACGACCAGAACTATCAAGAGTTCAATGGCATCACCAACACAGCCTTTCGCGGCGCCAGCGAGATCAAGGACTCCGGCTCGCTGCGCGGGCGCCTGGGCTACCTGCCAACCGCCGATCTCTTGCTGTTCACCACGGCAGGCTATGCCTATGCCCGCGTCGAGCGGAAATGGGAAGACCTGCGCCCCGGCCTCAACATGAGCGAAGCCAAGACCAATGGCCAAGGCGGCTGGACAGTCGGTGCCGGCGCCGAATATCTGTTGAGCGATGCCTTCTCCGCCCGCCTTGAATACCGCTACGCCGATTTCGGCAGCCGGGAAGATATCGCTGTCGATATGTGGGATGAAAACTTCAACCAACGCCTGACCGAACAGAGTGTGCGCCTGGGCGCGGCTTACCACTTCTAGTCCCGACCTGGTTCTCGCGAATCGAGGCGATCCACCCGTCGCCCCGCACGCTCAAGCTCCGCTCAGCCACCATACTGCTGAGCGGAGGTGAACCATGTCCCGCGCCACGCCTACTGCCACACAGATACTCGATAGCGCCCTGACCCTGGCCGATAGCTGCGGCTGGGAACGCCTGCATCTGTTCGATGTGGCCGCCGAGCTGGGCGTGGGCCTGGACGCCATCGCCGTGCATTACCGCGAGAAGGATCAACTGGTCGAAGCCTGGTTCGACCGCGCCGACCTGGCGCTGCTGGCGCGCGGCCAGGCCACCGACCTGCTGGCCCTGGAGCCGAGCAAGCGCCTGGAAGAACTGCTGCTGGCCTGGCTCGACAGCCTGGCGGCGCACCGTGCGGTGACCGGGCAGATGCTGCTGTACAAGCTGGAACCCGGGCATATCCACCTGCAGATCGGCGGCCTGCTGCGCATCAGCCGCACCGTGCAGTGGTGGCGCGAGGCGGCGCAGCGGCCCAGCCTGCACCTGGCGCGCATCGCCGAGGAAAGCCTGCTGAGCGGCGTCTACCTGCGCTGCTTTATCCACTGGTTGCGCCATCCAGCGGAAGACCCCGTCGAGTTCCGCGCCCTGCTGCGCCGTCAATTACGCTGCGCGCCGCTGCAGGTGCTGCTGCGGCGCTGAACGAGGCGACCGCCCAGCGCAAAGCAAAAGCCGGAAACATTCTATGGCTAGCCAGCGAAGGCTATGCCGGGCAAGATGCCGCGCAGCGTTCCAACCACCAAGAGACAGCTAAACATGCAGCGTTTTCTCAGCATCGCCCTGGCCATGTGCCTGAGTCTGGGCCTGACCATGAGTTTCGAAGCCGAAGCCAAGCGTTTGGGCAGCGGCAAATCCTTTGGCTCTGCGCCTAGCCACCAGACCCGCCAGGCGCCAGCCCAGCAGACCACCGCGGCGCCAACTGCCGGTCGTCAGCCTGCCGCGGCCAGCGGTGCTTCGCGCTGGCTCGGCCCTCTGGCCGGCTTGGCCGCCGGTGGCCTGCTGGCCTCGATGTTTATGGGTGACGGCTTCGAAGGCCTGCAGATCATGGACATGCTGATCTTCGGCCTGATCGCCTTCCTGCTGTTCCGCTTCCTCGCCGCGCGTCGTCGCCAGGCCCAGCCGGCCGCAGCCGGTGGCGTGCCCTACCAGCGCGAAATGCCCAAGGCGCCTGCGTCGATCTTCGGCGCCGGCAGCGCCGCTGCAGCCATCAAGCCGGTGATCAATGCCCCGGCCTGGTTCAACGAGCAGAGCTTTATCAGCGCCGGTCGCGAGCATTTCCTCAGCCTGCAGCAGCACTGGGATGCCAACGAAATGGAGAAGATCGCCGAATTCGTTACCCCGCAGCTGCTGGACTTCCTCAAGCGCGAGCGCGCCGATCTGGGCGAGGGCTTCCAGTCCACCTATATCGACAACCTGGAAGTGCAACTGGACGGCGTCGACGACCTCAGCGACAAGACCGTCGCTACCCTGACCTTCAGCGGCCTGGCCAAGACCTCGCGCTTCGACCAGGGCGAAGCCTTCAGCGAAAGCTGGCGCCTGGAGCGTGCCGTCGGCGACAACCAGCCCTGGCTGGTGGCCGGTATCCGCCAGAACGGCTGATTATCGCGGCGTAACAAGAACCCGGGCTTGCCCGGGTTTCTTTTTATATGGGCCGAGCAAAAAACGGCTGCTCTCGTGGGGTGCGCTAAACCGCCAACGGCAGCAGCTGTTCGGCCCGCATCACGCAGTTGCGCCCGCCATGCTTGGCTCGATACAGCTGCGCATCGGCGGCTTCGAGCAACTGTTCGGCGCTCTGCCCTCCGCCAGCAAATTCCACCACGCCGCTGCTGATGGTAATGGCGATGCGACGCCCGCTAACCTCCAGGGGCTGCGCAGCCAGGGCCAGGCGGATGCGTTCGAGGGCCTGGGCCGCGGCCTCGGCGCTGGACTCGGGAAACAGGATGGCGAACTCTTCGCCACCGATGCGCGCCACCGTATCGATATCGCGCACCTGGGCCAGCATCAGCGCCGCCAGCTGCACCAGCACGCCATCGCCTATGGTATGGCCGTGCTCGTCGTTGACCTTCTTGAAGTGGTCCAGATCGAGCAGGGCCAGGGCAAAGGGGCGCTGGGTGCGATTGACCCGTTGGTGCTCATTGATCAGCAAGGGGGTAAAAGCCCGGCGGTTGAGCAAACCGGTCAGGGGGTCGTGCATGGCCTCGCTCTGCCAGTGCTGACGCGACTCGTCGGCGGCCAGCAATTGCCGGTAGTACAGGGCCAGGCTGAGGGTGACCAGGGTATCGGTAAAGACCAAGCCCATCAGCATAAAGTGCGCCTCTGTGGCCTGGGCGGCCTGGAATGGCCCCAGGCCGCGCGCCGCCGTGGCGATGATCGCGACCATGCTCAGCAGCAGGATCAGGTAGACGCCCTGCAGGCGCACCTTGACCACCAGCAGCAGCAAGGCCGGCAGCATAAAATAGATAAAACCGCCCTGGCCGTTGCCGGCCAATGCCAGCAACCCCAGGTTCAGCAGCCCGACCAGCAGCAACCAAACCCATTCCTCCCGGCGCGGCCAGCCTAGTTCGCTGCAAGCCTGATACAACGGCCAGACCAGCAGAATGCCCAGGCTATCGGCCAGCACCAGCGGGCGCAGCAACTGCAGCGCCGCCGGCCAGCTCAGATAGCCGCCCCAGGCCAGATTGGCGGCGATAATGCAGCCGCCCAGCATGGCGGGCAGCAGGCAGACATACAGGCTGAAACGGCCCAGGTCGCGCGCCGTGCTCAACCCGCCGGGCAGGCTGCGCAGCAGCATCCGGGCCGCCAGCACCGCCGTCAGGGTATCCGCCGCCGCGGCAATCAATGCATGCAGCCAGGCATGTTCCGGGCCGCCCAGCTTCATGCCCGGGTAGTTGGCCGCCAGGCTGGCGAACAGCACCAGCGGCCAGGCCTGCCAGCCCAGCCGGCTGATCATCACCACACCTATGCCGGAGGCCAGCCAGAGCAGGGTCATATTGCTCGGCTGCAAGGCGAACACCTGCATGCCGAAGCGCGCACTCAGGTAATACAGCAGACTGCCGCCCAGCGCCCAGGCCAGGGTTCTGCTCAGATTGGGCGCGCTCATGGGCAGCCCCGTGATGTTGCAAGCAACTCGCCACCTTCAGGCTGTTCGCGCGGCACGCCCCTGCCGCCAGCGAACTCAGAGTGGAACAGCACAAATCCATTCACTGTGTTTATCGCCATCTATCAGCTATCAGCATAGCCGCCGGGCCGCTGCCTGCCCCCGCGGATTTATCGCCCCAGCCCGGCCTATGCTGAGCCTTTCATTAATGCCTTGAATCGCGTATTCAGCTGTTGATTCATATCAGGCTCGACACGCCCCATCACCACGAGGACTGCAAGATGATCGGATACACAATGGTCGGCACGGCCAATCTGGACCACGCCAAGGCCTTCTACGGCGAGCTGCTGGCCGAACTGGGCGCCAAGGTGCTGCTGGATGTAGGCCGCGCCACCTTCTACGGCACAGCCATGGGTCAGCCGATGTTCGGCGTGTGCCTGCCCTACGACAAGCAGGCGGCCCAGCCTGGCAACGGCACCATGATCGCCCTGCCCGGCGGTTCCCGCGAAGGCGTCGACAAACTCTACGCCAAGGCCATCGCCCTGGGCGCCAGCAGCGAAGGCGAACCGGGCGAGCGCATGCCAGGCTTCTACGCCGGCTATTTCCGCGACCTGGATGGCAACAAGCTGGCCTTCTTCCATATGGGTTGAATCGCCTGACTGACGGAGCCGCGCGGCTCCGTCTCGCCCGCCATGGATAGCCGCCATGCGCAGGCTTTATCTGGACTGCGAATTTACCAGCCTGAACCCTGCTCGCTGCCCGCCTGATGGTCCGGCCGCGAACCTGATCAGGGCGCCTTGACTGGCGGCTGCTTGGCCTTGTCCGCCCAGGCGCGAATCTCTTCACTGCGTTTGCGGCTGTTGGTCTGGGCGCGGTCTATCGCCTCGTTGTAGAAACTCAGCCAACTGCGTGAGCCCGGCAGCATATTGGCCAACTCGGCCATGCCGGCCTTGAGCCCCTGCATCACCTGCTGGTAATCCGCCTCCTGGGCCTGCAATACCTTGCTGACTTCGGCAACGTTGTCCGGGTTTTCGCTACGCTCGAACAGGCCGGTAAGCTGGTTGGCCTGCTGGCTGACGAGCAACTCTTCCTGATGACTCAAGGCTTCCTGCTGCGCGGCCAACTGCCGCTGCAGACCCGCCACCTGCTTCTCCAGCGCCGCCACCCGTGGCTCATCGCCGGCACGCAGCAGGCCATAGATATTCAGCCCCGCCGATAGCAGCATCAGGCTGCCCAGCACCGCGGCCAGAATAAAGATGACCAGGCGATTGCGCCGCCCGGCGCTGGCCAGCAAATCCAGACGCTGCTCCTCGCTAAGCGAGCCGTCGGCGAGGTCTTCTGTTTGGCTTTTCATGACTAAACCGTTTTGTGGCGCAAAATAAATGACACTCTGCTGTAACAGCACAATACCACTCACCTGGCGATTTGCCTGCACGCGCCCGGCGCGCTTGAGCGGGCGCCCGGTGAAAAATGCCCGGATCCGCCCGCCGCGCAGCAGAACAGTGTGAAGTCCACCCTGCTGCTAGGGTATAAGACGCCCCCTAACCAACCCTACCGAGGAGGCTATGCCGTGGAAGAAGTCATCGAACAATTGCGCGAATTGAACGAGCCCGTGCCGGTGCCCCTGGAGCTGCCGGACGAAGAAACCCTGGTGGAGATCCAGGAGCAGATCCTCATCCACCTGCCCTTCGCCCTGCGCGAATACCTGCTGCAGGTCAGCGATGTGGTCTACGGCCGCCTGGAGCCGGTCACCGCCAGCGACCCGCAATCGCACACCTACCTGCCGGAAGTGGCCGCCACGGCCTGGTCCCTGGGCGTGCCGCGCGAGTTCGTGCCGCTGTGCGAAGACCACGGCAACTACTACGTGGTGGAAGAAGACGGCACCGTGCTGCTGTGGGAAGCGGAAACCGGCGAGATCAACGAGGACGAAACCTGGGAAAGCGTCTGGCACTGGGTGCGCGATGTCTGGCTGGAAAGCTGAAAAGCGCCGCCACGTAGGGTGCGCCGCGCGCACCATGGCGCCGCGAGAAGGCAGAGGTGCGCACGGCGCACCCTACGGCAGATAGATACGGAACACCCCGCCACCCAGCGGCCCGCCATTGGCGATTTCGATATGCCCGCGCAGGCCCTGGCGCTCGTGCAGTTCGGCGATGCGCCCGGCGAAGTACAGGCCCAGGCCGGTACTGCCGGTGCTGTGGTTGATGCTCAGCACATAGTTGGACTGCTCACTGAGCATCTGTGGCGGGTAGCCCTGGCCATCGTCGCAGATGGCCAGCACCAGATGTTCGGCTTCCTGCCAGGCGCGGATCAGCAGGTTGCTGCGGGCGTAGCGGATCGAGTTGGTGATGATATTGGACACCACCGAGCCGATCAGCTCCTGGTCGAAGAAGCCCATCAAGCCGAATTCATCGACCTCGCAACGGGCCTCGATCTGGCGGCTCTGCAGCACCTCATGGTGGCGCGCCAGTTGCGCTTCGATAAAGTCCTCCAACTCATGATGGGCCGGGCGCAGCGGCAGTTGGTTGACCCCCAGTTTGTACAGGCCGAGCAACTGCACCAGCATGCCGTTGAGACGGGCGAACTCGTACTCGATAACCCCTTGCGCCTGGCCCTGCTGCAGAGGTGCGGGCAATTGCGCCTGCCACTGGCCGTGCGCCTGCATCAGCATGGCCAGGGAGTTCTTCATGTCATGCACGGTGGAGGCGATCACCGTGGAGAAGTCCAGGCCGCCGGGTTCCTCGCTCATTGGCCGAGCGCCTTGCGCCGCAGTTGCTGATAACGCTCATGGCGCGGGTCGCTGTCGGGCATCATGCGCACCGCCTCCAAGCAGTTGCGGCATTCCTCCAGCAACTCGGCGCTGGGCTGCTCGCCGCCCATGCGCAGCAGGGACTGGGCGGTATTGAGGGCGATACTGATATTTTTCGGCTGCAACGCCAGGGCCCGGCGAAACAGCGTCAGGGCCTCGTCGAACTGCTTCTGCTGATAGCAGCGCACGCCCTGGCGGTTGAATTCCACGGCCTCCTTGCCACCACCGAGAATCTCGCTGTTGTCGGTCTGCTTGGCCACCCCCTGCATCACCGCCGGGTCGTCGCCATAGACCTCCACGCAGGTTTTCAGCAGGCCGTCGCTGGCCGCCGCCTGGCCCAGGTCGCGCAACTGGCTGGCCACCTGCAAGGCGGTGTCGGCGGCGAACAGCTGGGGCAGTTCGGCCATGGCGGCCACCGCTTCCTGGGTCAACTGGGCGGCGCGGGCCGGGTCGCCGGATTTCTTCAGGCTGGCGGCCAGGGTCAGGCGCGAGCGCACCTGCAACGCCGGATCGTCACTGTAGCTCTTGTCCATCTCGCCCAGGGCCTGGTTGATTTCGATCTGCACGCGCTTGTCCAGGCTGCCATCGCCGGCCTGGTTGGTCAGCGCCTGGGCCAGGCCCAGGTAGTTTTCCGGGCTCTTGAAGCGCGAGTGGCGGCCCTGTTCCATGGCCTGTCGATAGGCCTTGCTGGCGCTGCCGAAATCCTCATTATCCATGGCCAGCTTGCCCAGTTGCATCTGCCGGCGGATGGCCAGCGGCGAGAGTTTCAGGGCATCCTCCAGGGCCTGCTGGGCGCGCTTGCTCTCGCCCTGGGCCAGCAGCACCGCGGCCAGGCCGTCATACAGCGCCGGCAACATGGGGAAGGCCTGCAGGCCCTGTTCATAGAGCGCCTTGGCGCGGCTCAGATCGCCGCGCTTGTGCAACAGGCTGCCCAGCGCCACATAGGCCCAGGGCAAGGGTCGTTCACTCAGCACGCCGTTGAGCAGCTGCTCCAGCTCGTCGAAGCGCCCCAGATCGCGCAGCGCCCCGGCCTTGTAGCGCAGGCACAGCGGCGCATAGCGTTTGTCTTCCTGGCTGAGGCTGTCGCAGGCGGCCAGCACTGCGGCCGGCTCCTGCTTATCGAGGGCCTGCAGCACCGATTTGAGCGCGATCTTGCGCTCCATCAGCTTGTCCAGGCGCTGGGCCAGGCTGGCGCGGTTGAAGGGTTTGGTCAGGTAGGCATCGGGCTCGTGCTCCAGGGCGCTGAGCACCATGGCCTGGCTGGTTTCGGCGGTGACCATGACGAAGATGCACTGGTGGCTGATCAGCTTGTCGACCATCAGTTCTTCGAGCACCTGCTGGCCGTTTTTGCCGCTGCCCAGGTTGTAGTCGTGAAGGATGATGTCGTAACGCTTGTTGCGACACATCTTCAGGGTATCTTCGCCGCGGTCGGCCACATCCACGTCCTTGCCGCCCATATCGGCGAGCATGGCCTTGACCGAACTGCGGAAATCGGAAAAGTCGTCGACCACCAGAAAGCGCTTACCGCTGTAATCCTGCATCGAACAGATCCTTATGCGCACGAGGCAAATATGCCTCAGTGTAGTTCTCTAGCGAAGGCTCGCCAGGCGCTGCTCAAGCCACGCCCGTTGGCCTGATCTAGCCCTGCTCCAGGTCGAGCAGGCTCAGCAGAAACTGGCCGAAGAAGCTCATGTCCTGCTCCATGGCCGCCCGCGCCGCCTTGCCGTCCCCCGCCTGCAGCGCCTTGAAGGCCTGCTCGTGGAAGTCGTTGAGGCGCAGCGACAGGTCCGCCTCGGTAAACAGGCGGTTGAAGAAGGGCCCGACCTGCAGCCACAGCGACTCGATCATGCGCAGCAGGATAGGGTTGGCGCAAGCACGGTAGAGGCACAGGTGGAACTGGCTGTTGTCCGCCAGATAGGCCTGCACATCGCGCTGCTCCAGGGCCGTTTCCATGCGTTCAATACAGCCCTGCAGCAGCGCCATCTCGGCCGCGCCGATGCGCGTGGCCGCCAGCTCCACGGCCAAGCCTTCCAGGCTCAGGCGCACCTCGAACAACTGCTGGAAACGCTCGCGGGTCATCGCCGGCACCCGCACCGAACGCTGCGGTTCGCTCTCCAGCGCGCCTTCGGCGACCAGGCGTTGCAGGGCGGCGCGTACCGGCATCGGGCTGGTGCCCCAGGCGGCGGCCAGGTCGCGGATCTTCAGCCGTTCGCCGGGCCTGAAACGCCCGGCCAGCAGGGCATCGCGCAGTTGTTGGTAAAGCTGATCCTGCAGATTGTCGGCCATGCGTCAGAGTCTCCGGGCCGGTGGTGCAGGCAGTTGGGCCAGGGTTAGCGAGCAGTTGCGCATAGGGTTCTCCAAATTTCGGATCTAAGTATCTGAACGAGCGAGCTAGAAGCTGGCAAGGCGAAAAGCGGCGAGGACGCGGAGTTTACGAGCGGTAAATGAGCAGTCCGAGCCGCTTTTCAACACAGCCAGATCGACGCGCAGCCGTTCAGCACGGGGCTTTGTTCTCGATCAGACAGTTGCCGCCATCGACGACTATCACTTCGCCGGTGATATAGCTGGCCTCGCGCGATGCGAGAAAAGCCACGGCGGCCGCCACTTCTTCCGGGCGCCCGGCGCGGCCGAGCGGCGTGTACTCGGCGGCATGCCGTTCCTCCTCGGTGCTGGAGCCGGTGGCGATCCAGCCCGGCGCCACGCTGTTGACCGTGATGCCCTGCTTGGCCCCTTCCAGCGCCAGGCCCATGGACAGGCCGAGCATGCCGGCTTTGGCCGCGCTGTAGGCGGACTCGCCAGGGTTGCTGC
>DASUOY010000590.1:0-2123 GCA_036276395.1 Pseudomonas sp. | reverse complement strand
ACCCGGTTGGGCGCGACCTGGAAGTCGAAGCGAATGCCCATATCGACCCGCTCCGTGGCGCGACTGGAACAGCGGTTGCCGGCTGCGGCAAAACCACTGATGCAGGCCTGCCCCCCCGCGCCGCTGAGCAGCGCCGGAAAGGCGAACTCCAGCACCGACAGGTTATTCGGCGTGGTCTGCACGAACACCCCATCGTCGCGCAGGCTGCGCAGGTCTTCACCCTTGGCCAGACCGACACTGAAGGGATGGCTGAGACGGCCGATGTCCACCGGGTTGAGCACGGCGCCCTTGTTGCTGCCGGCCGCGGCCAGGTAGAACTCCTTGACCGAGATCGGCACGTTCTGCCCGCTGCCGTTGGTAATGTCATTGATGGTGATGGTGGCCTGGCTGGCATCGAACAGCACGCCCTCCAGGGCAAAGCCGATACCCGCGCCCTGCACCGCGGACAGCTCGCTGTCCTCCAGGGCGACCAGTTCGGCCTGGGCCAGGCCGGCGCAGGCCAGAGTCAGAGCGGGTAATAAACGACGCATGGCTAGCACCCCCGATCCGCGCCGCCGAAACAGGTGTCCTGGCGCGGAATGCCGTTGAACGCCTCTTCAAAACTGGTATTGATCGCCGCCGTGCCGTCGGCATTGCGCGGGATATTCATAAAGGCCCCGGCCAGGGCGGTGATAAATTTGCTGGCATCCTGCTGATCGCGCCACTGCACGTTCTGGCTCTGCATGGAGAGGAACACGCCCTTGGCCGCATTGGTAAATTGCTGGGCATTGTTGGGGTTGAGCTGGCCAATGGGGAAGCTGCCGTAGTTGGCCAGGGGGAAACAGGTGGTGGTACTCAACAGGCCACAATCGCTGGAAGAGAACAGGCTGAGCAGAAAATTATCGAACCCCGAGCCCGAGGGAATCGACAGCTTTTGCCCATCCACCATGCCGATCATGGTGGCGCGCACCGGGTCTGGGTCGCCGCTGCCATTGACCAGTTGCGCCTGGGCACTGAAATCGCTGTTGGCATAGGCGCCGCCGACCAGGCCCTTGGCGCTGTGACAGATCAGGTCATACCAGGCGCAACTCATCTGGGTAGCCAGGTAGCTGCCCTTGCCGTACAGGTCCACCGCGATATTGCCGGTCACCCGGTTGATATCGCCGGACAGATAACCCTGGGCCTCGCCAAAGCCCAGGCGCACGCCGACCACCTTGTTGCCCTGATAGGCCAGTTCGAGAAAGGGGTTCTTGATCACAAAGGGGTTCACCTGGCCGGTCACATCGTTGACCGTGCCCAGGGCGAAGTTATTGATATCGATATCCGCCGAGTTGGCCACCTCCCCCGCGCGCGGGTACAGCCCCAACTGCAGCTTCTTGATATTGAGCTGGGCCGCCACGTCCAGGCCGAAGTTGATGCGGGTGAAGTCCAGGCCATTGGCGCTGTCGGTGGTCAGGTTGATAAAGGCCTGGCCGGTGATTTCCGACAGTTCGCTGTCTTCCATTTCCACCATGCCGGCCTGGGCAGCCAGGCTCACACAACCGCTGCAGAGCAGGGCAATAAGGGCTTTGGCAAGGTGGGCGGCAGGACGCATGGCAACTTCCTTCTTCTTATTAGTAGGCAGAGCTGGGCAGGCTCTTAGCCTTGTAAGCACTATAAAAAGCTCGCGCGGCAAGCGTGCCGACCCATAGTCGAGAAAGTCCGGCAAAAATCCCCCCGCCCGCAGGCACAGCCTTGCTTCGCTGTTACCCATTGCCACACCCGGGTTACACCGCCAGCCGGAGCACAACAGACGATGACTGACACTCAAGCCTTGGCCACGGCTTGCAGTACAATCGGCGTTTTTTGCGAAAAGCCCGCGGAGCGGATGCCCCGATGATTGATCCCAAGCGCGTACTGCGCGCCCTTGCCGAACACTGGACGTTGCTGGAGCCGCTGTGCGAGCGCTTCGACGCGGGCACCCTGAGCCTGGTGGAGCTGCGCAATCAGCTCGCCGCGCAGTTGCCCGAAGGCACGCCAACCGATGTCACCGCCCTGCTCGACCAGTGGATCCGCCTGGATATCCTGGTGCCGGTGGCCAAGAGCCCGAATCGCTTCGAGCTGAACGCGCAGATTCACGACTTCCTCGCCTACCTGCGCCGCGA
>DASUOY010000589.1:0-5734 GCA_036276395.1 Pseudomonas sp. | reverse complement strand
ATTCGACCGTGCTTGGTTGGCTGAGGCTGCGCCAGTGTAACCAGTGCAGTCGTGACTGCCGAGCCACTCCCCCTCCTGAATCGGAGGCAGAAGGTCGACACGCTGAGGAAGCGCCCCTGCGGCGCCCTGGTCAAGGTGGGCTGAAGCGGATCGCCGCCCGGCCCACCCTACTCAATGGGCATTTGATGTAGGGTGCGCCGCGCGCACCGAGGCCATCACCTTTATCCCGTGGGTGCATGGTGCGAACGACGCGCCCTACGACTTCACACCTTGCCGCGCTTGCGAAACTCCACCGGTGTTTCCCCGACCCAGCGCTTGAACGCGCGGTAGAAGGTGCTCGGCTCGGAGAAGCCAGTGCGCTCGACTATCACCTCGATACGCTCATCGGTATTGAGCAGCAGGTTCTTGGCCAGGCGGCAGCGGTAGTCGGTAACCAGGTCGTTGAAACGCACCCCGGCCATGGCCAGGCGTTCGCGCAGGCGCCGCGCCGGCATATTCAGCCGCGCCGCCACCTGCTCCAGGGTCGCGCCGCTGTCGACCAGCAGTTCGGCGATCAGCTCGCGCACCTGGCGCACCAAGTCCAGGCGCTCGACCTCGGCCAGTTGCCGCCGCGCCAGGGACTCATGAATACGCAGCAGTTCGGGGGCGGCATGGCGCGACGGCTTGTCCAGCACGGCGGCGTTGAACACCAGGCAATAGCCCGCGCAGCCCAGTAACGCCGGGCAGCCATAGACCTGCGCATAGCGTTCGGCGGGCGCGCCGCTGGCGTGCATAAACTGCACCTCATGGGGAACGAAGTCGCCCTCGGTGAGGGCGTCGAACAGGCGGATCACCGCGCCAGCGAGCATCTCCGGGAAGTGCCGCGGCGTGCCCGGCTGCACGCCGAGCACCAGCACGGCGCGTTCGCCCTGCACCTCGAGCTTGGCATTGAGGGTATCGGAGAGCAGGCGCACATAGCGCAGGGCATGGCGCAGGCCGGCCCCGAAGGTTTCACTGGAGAGGAACAGGTATTCCAGCAGCAGGCCGTGGAACGCCGGCAGGTGCTGGGCCAGGTACAGGCCCACATGCTCCTCGCCGCATTCCTCGATGGCGGCCTTCCAGAACAGTGCCTGGGCGGCATGGGGAAAGCGTCCGGCGGGCAGGCCCGCGGGCGGCAGGCCAACGCGCGCCAGCACCCGCGCCGGGTCGTTACCGCTGGCACGCAAAGCGTCGATCACCGGGCGCATCAGCGCCACATCGTCAGTCAGGTCACGCATGGGTTTAGTTAATTCTTGTTATCCGCGAGGCGCGGCCATCTTAGGCAGCTTTGCCCCCTGCGCTCAAGGCGTGAATCCACCTGAGCGATTGACTGGCCTGCCGCACGCACAGGCGGCGCGGCCAATGTACCGCCCGCGCGGGCCACTAAGCTGCTGCCAACTGTTCCGAGGAGTTTGCCATGGCCACCGACTGGCTCGACCTGCCCAGCCCACCCGCCTTACCCGGCCTGTTTGCCCGCGCCGCGCTGCGCCGCGGCGTCAGCGGCCGCAGCCTGCCCGAACGCGGCCTGCGCTGCCCGATCAGCGTCGACCCGCAGCACCTGGCGCGCTACCGGCAGATTTGCGGCTTTGCCGATGACGGCCTGCTGCCCGCCACCTACCCCCACCTGCTGGCGTTCGCCCTGCAGATGCAGCTGCTGACCGCGCGCAACTTTCCCTTTCCGCTGCTCGGCCTGGTGCACCTGGAGAACCATATCCGCGTGCTGCGCCCGCTCGGCGGCCTCGGTCCGTTCACCGTTAGCGTGCAGGTGCGGGATCTGCAGCCCCACGCCAAGGGCGCGAGCTTTAGCCTGATCACCCAGCTGCATGACCAGCTCGGCCTGCTCTGGGAGGGCGATAGCCGCATCCTCTGCCGCGCCCTGCGCCTGGACGGCCAACCCACCGAACGCGAGGACGTCGCCCTGGCGCAAAGCGCCCTGGCTCAGTGGCAGGCGCCGGCGAATATCGGCAGGCGCTATGCGCGCATCGCCGGCGACTACAACCCGATTCATCTGTTTGCCGCCAGCGCCAGGCTGTTCGGCTTTCCCCGCGCCATCGCCCATGGCCTGTGGAACAAGGGCCGCGCCCTGGCCGAACTAGGCACCCGTCTACCCGCTGCTGGCTATGAAGTGAGCGTGCGCTTCCACAAACCGGTGCTGCTGCCCGCAGAGGTACGTCTGCTGGCCAGCGAGCCGGCCGCCAGCGGGCAGTTCAGCCTGCTTGGCCAGGCGCAACTGCAGCATATGAGCGGCAGCTGGGGGCCACTGAGCTGAAATAGTCCGGACGGCGGCTGGCAAGCCCCAGGCCGCCGCTTGCACAGTGCAGATGAACCCCCGAAGCTATGCTCCTCTTTGCTGGAGCAGCTGATGAACCTCGCCGAACTGACCACCCGCATGCACGCCATTCGTGACCGCAACGACTGGCGGCCATTCCACAGCCCGAAGAACCTGGCCATGGCCGCCAGCGTGGAAATGGCCGAGCTGGTGGAAATCTTTCAATGGCTGAGCGAGGCGCAGTCACGCCAACTGCCCGCCGAGCAGCTCGCCCACGCCGGCCAGGAAATCGGCGATATCGTCCTCTATCTGGTGCTGCTGTGCGGCGAACTGGGCCTGGATATGGAACAGGTGGTGCGCGCCAAGCTGGCCGACAACGAAAGACGCTTTCTCGGGGGCGCGAGCCATGACTGACCGGCACTTCGACGAACTGGCAACCCGCTTCGCCGAGAAGATCTACGGCGGCGCCAAGGGTGCGATCCGCCTGGCCGTGCTCCAGGCCGATCTGGCCGAGGCCCTGCCCGAGCGCCCATTGCGGGTGCTGGATGTGGGCGCGGGCCTGGGCCATATGAGCCTGTGGCTGGCCCAGCGCGGTCACCAGGTGACCCTGACGGAGCCGGCCGAACCCATGCTCAATGGCGCCCGCGAACGCTTTGCCGAGGCGGGGCAGAACGCGACCTTTATCCAGGCGCCCTGGCAGGACCTGCTCGGCCAGCTGAATCAGCCCTTTGATCTGGTGATCTGCCACGCCGTGCTGGAATGGCTGGCCGAACCGCACGCCATTCTGCCGGTGCTGCACCAGCTCTGCGCCCCCGGCGGCTGGCTGTCGCTGGCGTTCTACAACAAGGATGCGCTGATCTACCGCAACCTGCTCAAGGGGCATTTTCGCAAGCTGCGCAAGGCCGAGTTCGCCGGCGAGAAGCAGAGCCTGACCCCGCAGATGCCGCTGGACCCGCGCGAGCTGGCGGAGCAACTTGCGCCCCACTGGCAGGTCGAAAGCCAGAGCGGCGTGCGGGTGTTCCACGATTATATGCCGCAGCCCTTCCAGGCCAAGGCCGAGCTGCTCGACCTGCTGGAAATGGAGCTGGCCTACCGCCGCCACCCCAGCTTTGCCGGGCTGGGGCGCTATCTGCACTGGATTTGCCGGCCGCATTAACCGCGCGTCAAAGGCAGGAGAACAGCATGCAAAACCTCTGCGCTTTACTGCTGCTAACGCTGTTGGCCGCCTGCCATAGCCAGAATCCCTACCAGGCCGAATCCAGGCCGCTGCCGCCGGCGCCGCCACAGGCCGCGCAGACCTTCGACCGCAGCGCCTACCCGGCCCCCGTGCGGGACTATGGGCGTTATCGCAGCTGGAGCTGGCTGAGCCTGCCCGCCGCCAGCGCCTGGGCCAGCTCGGAACAAGTGCAGGAGGCGCTAGGCAATGCCCTCGACCAACGCGGCCTGCGCCCGCAGCGCACGGGCGGCGCCAGCGACCTCAAGGTGCGCGCCGAGCTGCGCCTGGAAAGCCGCATCCGCCAGGTCGAAGAACGCTATGGCAGCCACTACGGGCACAGCCGTTATGGCGACGACTACGGCCTGTGGGGCAGCGCGCCGCTGGTGCGCAGCTACGCGCAAGAGGTCATAGTGGTGCGTATCGAGCTGTTCGATGGCCAGGACGGCCAACTGATCTGGAGTGGCAGCGCCGAAACCCTCGCGGCGGGCAGCCAGGGCGAACGCGCGGCGGCCTTGCGCAGCGCCCTGCAACAAGCCCTAAGCGCCTACCCACCCAACTGAGCCCAGCGATCATTGCGGAGAACCACCATGCGCCTCTTGCTCCTACTGCCCCTGCTGCTCGTACTTGCGGCCTGCCAGCATGCCCGGGTGCAACCCGACTTCGACCCCAACCGGGATTTCGCCGCCTACCGCAGCTGGAGCTGGCAGGAACCAGCGGTGCAATACAAACCCGATGACCCGCGGATCAACAGCGACCTGACCGACCAGCGCATCCGCAGGGCGGTGGCCGAGCAGCTCGATCAACGCGGCCTGCGCCCGGCGGCCAACGGCATTGCCAGTGACCTTAGGGTGCAGGTGTGGATGATCGTCGATAACCGTCAGCAACAGGTCAGCACCCAGGTCGGCGGCACCTGGGGCGATCCCTGGCAGGGCGGCTTCTGGGGCGGCCCCAGCTATATCGAGACACGCACCCTGGATTACCAGGTCGCCACCCTGCAGATCGATCTGTTCGATGGCAAGGATGGCAAGCTGGTCTGGCGCGGCAGCAGCGAGCAGGTGCTGCGCAATCAGCGGTCCAACCCGACCGAACGCGAAGCGGCGATTCGTGCCACGGTCGGCAAAATCCTCAGCCAATATCCGCCACACTGAGCGGGCACTATCACGGACGATCAGGACGCCTTATGACCACCAACCCCTTGCTTAGTCACCGCCCGGCCCAGGCCCAGGATCTGGACGACATAGTCGGCTTCCCGCAGAACGCCGAAGAACTGTTTTTCTGCTACCCGAAAGCCGACTGGCCGCTGAGTGTCGGCCAACTGGCCGCCGCCATGGCCGCGCGCCGCGACAGCACCGTGGTGGTGCTGGGCGGTCGGGTGGCAGGCTTCGCCAACTTCTATCAATGGCAATACGGCGATTACTGCGCCCTGGGCAATCTGATGGTCGCGCCCTGGGCCCGCGGCCAGGGCGTGGCGCATTACCTGGTGGCAACCATGGAGCAACTGGCCCGCGAACACTTCCACGCCAAGCGCCTGCAGGCCTCCTGCTTCAACGCCAACAGCGCAGGATTGCTGCTCTACCCGCAACTGGGCTACAGCCCCACGGCCGTGGTCGAGCGCCGCGACCGCCAGGACCGGCGGGTGGCGCTGATCCAGTTCAGCAAAGACCTGTAACCAGCCTGCTCAAAAGTCCCAATCCGGGCTGGCGCCGCCCCGCCACCCGGGCATAATCCTGCCCCTCGCGCCCATATAGAGATGCCGCAATGCCCGCCCCGCTCTGGTGGTTACTCGCCCTGCCCTTTGTCGCCGGCGCCTGCCTGCCCCTGCAGGCCGGGATCAACGGCCAGCTGGCCAAGCAGGTTTCCAGCGTATTGACCGCCGCGCTGATCTCCTTCGCCGTGGGCACCCTGGCGCTGCTGATTCTGGTGCTGGTACAGCGCGAGACGCCGGCCCTGGCCACGCTGAAAGGCCTGACCTGGTGGCACTGGAGCGGCGGCCTGCTGGGCGTGATATTTATCGCCACCGCGGCCTTTGCCGGGCCCAAGGTTGGCGCCTTGCTGTTTATGGTGCTGGTGATAGCCGGGCAACTGAGCATGGCGATCACCCTGGACCACTTCGGCTGGGCCGGCTTTCGCGAGGCGTCGATCAGCCTGGGCAAGCTCGGCGGCCTGCTGCTAATCATCGCCGGCATCTGGCTGATCAGGCGCGGTTAAACCGCGCCAGCCAGGGCCCGTTG
>DASUOY010000588.1:0-20520 GCA_036276395.1 Pseudomonas sp. | reverse complement strand
TGGCCGCGCTGTGATGCAGTATGCCGTGACGCCGGGCCAGGGCCATGCGGTCCTTGTCGTAGCCGCCGCCGATCAGGCCTACCACCGGAATATCGCGGCCCAGGCAGTGGTTGAGCACGGCTTCGTCACGGGCGGCGATGCCGGCGTCAGTCAGGTTGAGGTAGCCGAGGGCGTCGTCCTGGTGCACATCGACACCGGCGTCGTAGAGCACGATATCCGGCTGGTATAGCGCCAGCAGGTAGTTGAGGGTGTCGTCCACCACCTTGAGGTAGTCGGCATCGCCCATGCCGTTGGGCAGGGGAATATCCCAGTCGCTGAGCGCCTTGCGTGCCGGGTAATTCTTTTCGCAGTGCAGTGAAACGGTGATCGCCTCCGGGGTGTTTTCCAGCAGGCGCGCGCTGCCATCGCCCTGATGCACGTCGCAGTCGAAGATCAGCACGCGCTGGGCCTTGCCGCTGGCCAGCAGGTACTGACTGATCACCGCCAGGTCATTGAAGATGCAGAAGCCGGCCGGATGATCGTAATGCGCATGGTGGGTGCCACCGGCCAGGTGGCAGGCCAGGCCGTGTTGCAGCGCCTGCTCGGCCGCCAGCAGCGAGCCGCCCACCGCGCGAATGGTGCGCCGGGCCAGGGCCGCACTCCAGGGCAGGCCGAGGCGGCGTTGTTCCTCGTGGGCCAGTTCGCCGCTGGCAAAGCGCTGGATATAGGCCGGGCAGTGGGCCAGGGCGAGTACCTCGGCTGGGCACAGCTCGGGGCGCAGCAGCTCGGCATCGGTGCTCAGGCCGCTATCGATCAGGTGATCGCGCAGCAGGCGAAACTTCTCCATGGGGAAGCGGTGGCTGGCCGGGAAGGGCGGGCTGTAGTCGTCGTGGTAGACCAGCGGCAGGCGCATGGTGGCGGGCTCGAGCGGAAGTGGCCGAAGTATGGCGGCAGGTTTGTCCGACACTCAAGCGCGGCTGCCGATTGGCCATAATGCTGCCATTATTGTCCGCATCCATCGTTCAGTCGGGCCGACAAGCCTTGGCAAAGTCTTTACCATCTCGCCCCCAGCCAGGTGCGTTAACAGGAGAGCATGCATGAGTCAGGTGTTGAATGAGTTGGTCGCCCTGCTGACCCTGGAAACCATCGAAGAAAATCTGTTTCGCGGGGTCAGCCAGGACCTCGGTTTTCGTCAGCTGTTCGGCGGCCAGGTGCTCGGCCAGTGTGTGTCGGCGGCCAGCCAGACGGTGGAGGCGGCGCGCCATGTGCACTCCATGCACGGTTATTTTCTGCGTCCCGGCGATGCCACGCTGCCGGTGGTCTATCAGGTTGATCGGGTGCGCGATGGCGGCAGTTTCAGCACCCGCCGGGTAACGGCGATCCAGAAGGGCAAGCCGATCTTTACCTGCAGCGCGTCCTTCCAGTTCGACGAGGACGGCTTCCACCACCAGAACCCGATGCCGCAAGTGCCGGGGCCGGAGGAATTGAAGTCGGAAACCGAGCTGGCGCGCATGGTCGCGGACATGATTCCCGAGCGCATGCGCGAGCGCGCCACCAGCGACAAACCCATTGAGATCCGCCCGGTAACGCGCATCAACCCCTTCGCGCCCAAGGCTTGCGAGCCGGTCAAGCATGTCTGGTTCCGCGCTGCTGGCGACCTGCCGGACGAGCCGCAACTGCACAAGCTGCTGCTGGCCTACGCCAGCGACTTCAACCTGCTGACCACCTCGATGCAGCCCCATGGCGTGTCGGTATTTCAGAAGTTTATGCAGGTGGCCAGCCTCGACCATGCGCTGTGGTTCCACGGCAACCTGCGCCTGGACGACTGGCTGCTGTACAGCATGGACAGCCCCTGGGCCGGCAACGCCCGCGGCTTCTCCCGTGGCAGCATCTTCAATCGCCAGGGCCAGTTGGTGGCCTCGGTGGCCCAGGAGGGCCTGACCCGAATCCGTGAGGATTGGAAGTGAGCCTGAGCACTGCGCGGCATTGGGTGTTCGATATGGACGGCACCCTGACCCTGGCGGTGCATGACTTCGAGGCGATCAAGCGCGCCCTGGATATTCCCCTGAGCGCCGATATTCTCGGCCACCTGGCCTCGCTGCCCGAGGATGTGGCGGCGGCCAAGCATGCCTGGCTGCTGGAGCACGAACGCGAGCTGGCGCTGAACGCCGCCCCGGCGCCCGGGGCCATCGAGCTGGTGCGCGAGCTGCACGGGCGCGGTTGCCGCCTCGGCATCCTCACCCGCAATGCCCATGAACTGGCCCTGCTGACCCTGCGCGCCATCGGCCTGGATGACTGCTTCGCCGTGCCGGACGTGATCGGCCGCGACGAGGCGCCGCCCAAGCCCGACCCCGGCGGCCTGCTGCACCTGGCCGCGCGCTGGCAGGTGGCGCCAAGCACGCTGGTGATGGTGGGGGATTTCCGTTTCGACCTGGAGTGCGCCCGCGCCGCCGGGGCGTGCAGCGTGCTGGTCAACCTGGCGGAAAATCCCTGGCCGCAGCTGGCCGATTATTTCGCCGTGGATTGCCGGGCGTTGCAGCAGGTGTTGTAGGGTGCGCCGTGCGCACCGCCTGGCAACCGCAGTGGTGCTCCCCATGTTCAATGACAGCAACCGGACTCCAGATCCTTGAGGATCGGGCAGTCCGGGCGGTCGTTGCCCTGGCAGTTGTCCATCAATTCCTTGAGCGTATCGCGCAGGCCGCTGAGCTCGCCGATCTTGCGCTCCAGCTCGGCGATATGCCCGGCGGCCAGGGCCTTGACGTCGGCGCTGGCGCGCTGGCGGTCCTGCCATAGGGCCAGCAGCTGGCTGACTTCGGCGAGGGAAAAGCCCAGATCCCGCGAGCGTTTGATAAAGGCCAGGCGATGCAGGTCGTTCTGGCTGTACTGGCGATAGCCGCTGTCGGTGCGACCGGCGGCGGGCAGCAGGTCGATGCTCTCGTAGTAGCGGATCATCTTGGCGCTAAGGCCGGTTTGCTTGGCGGCTTGGCCGATATTCATCGTGGTGCTCCTGCCCGGTGGCTTATGCGTGGTCCTTGGGTTTCCAGGTTTTTAGCAGCAAGGCATTGCTCACCACGCTGACGCTGGAGAGCGCCATGGCCGCGCCGGCCAGCATGGGGTTGAGCAGCCCGGCGGCGGCCAGGGGAATGCCGACCAGGTTATAGGCGAAGGCCCAGAACAGGTTCTGGCGGATCTTGTTATAGGTGCGCGCGCTGATCTCCAGGGCGGCGGCCACCAGGCGCGGGTCGCCGCGCATCAGGGTGATGCCGGCGGCGTGCATGGCCACATCGGTGCCGCTGCCCATGGCGATGCCGACATCGGCGGCAGCCAGGGCGGGGGCATCGTTGATGCCGTCGCCGACCATGGCCACTACGGCGTCTTTGCGCAGTGCGGCGATGATCGCCGCCTTGTCCGCGGGCAGCACCTCGGCATGCGCCGCGTTGATGCCCAGGGCTTGGGCCACGGTCTGCACGCTGCCCTGGTTATCGCCGCTGATCAGATGGCTTTCGATGCCGCGCGCGCTTAGCGCGGCGATGGCATCAACGGCGCCGGCTTTGAGCGTGTCGCCAAAGGCAAACAGGCCGAGCACCCGCGGTTGCGGCGCCAGTTCCAGCAGCCAGGACAGGGTGCGGCCTTCGGCCTCCCAGGCCAGGGCGTCGGCGGCCAGGTCGTCGTTGTGCAGCAAATGTTCGTCGAGCAAACGCTTATTGCCCAACGCCAGCTGGCGCTCGCCTATCCGTCCGGCGATGCCGCGCCCGGCCAATGCCTGGCTGTCACTGACTGCTTCCAGCTCAAGCCGCTGCTCCGTGCAGGCATCCAGCACCGCCTTGGCCAGGGAATGTTCGCTGCCGCGCTGCAGGGCGCCGGCCAGTTGCAGCAGCTGGGTCGTGTCACCCTCGATCGCGCGCAGATGGGCGATGCGTGGCGCCCCGGAGGTCAGGGTGCCGGTCTTGTCGAAGGCCACCAGGGTTACCGAATGGGCGATTTCCAGGGCTTCGGCGTCCTTGATCAGGATGCCGTGGCGCGCCGCCACGCCGGTGCCGGCCATGATCGCCGTGGGCGTGGCCAGGCCGAGGGCGCAGGGGCAGGCGATTACCAGCACCGCCACGGCATTGAGCAGCGCGGTTTCGATGCCGGCGCCAAGCAGCAGCCAGATCAGCAAGGTGGCCAGGGCGATCAGCAGCACGCTGGGCACGAAGATCTGGCTGACCTTATCCACCAGCTTCTGGATCGGCGCCTTGGCCGCCTGGGCGTCTTCCACCAGGCGGATAATCCGCGCCAGCACGGTTTCCGCACCCAGGGCGGTGGTTTCCACCAGCAGGCGGCCTTCGCCATTGATCGCCCCGGCGGTGACTTTGTCTCCTGGTTGCTTGGGCTGCGGCAGGCTTTCGCCGCTGATCAGCGCTTCGTCGGCATGGCTTTGCCCTTCCGTTACCAGGCCGTCCACCGGGAAGCGTTCGCCGGGCTTGACCACTATGGCGTCGCCCAGTTGCAGCTCGCCCAGCGCCACCCACTGTTCGCTGCCATCGCGTAGGCGCAGGGCGCGTTCCGGGCGTAGCGCCTGCAGGGCGCGGATGGCGCTGCTGGTCTGGCGTTTGGCGCGGCTCTCCAGGTATTTGCCGAGCAGGATCAGGCTGATGATCACCGCCGAGGCCTCGAAATACAGATGGGGCATGCTGCCGGCTGGCGCCACGGCCCACTGGTACAGGCTCAGGCCATAGGCGGCGCTGGTGCCGATGGCCACCAGCTGATCCATATTCCCGGCGCGGGCGCGCAGGGCGCTCCAGGCGGCGCGGTAGAAGCGCGCGCCGAAGACGAATTGCACCGGCGTGGCCAGGGCGAACTGCACCCAGGCCGGCAGCATCCAGTGCAGGCCGAAGAGTTCGGCAAGCATGGGGATAACCAGCGGCAGGGTCAGCAGCATGGCCAGGCCCAGGGCCCAGCGCTCGTGTTGCAGCTGGCGTTCGGCCCCTGCCGGCGCGGGGCGCTCGGCGTCCACCAGGCTGGCGCTATAGCCGGCCTGCTGCACCGCGCTCAGCAGGCTTTGCGGATCAAGGCCGCGGACCATCTGCACCTGCGCGCGCTCGCTGGCCAGGTTGACGCTGACCGACAGCACACCCGGCTGCTGGCTCAGGGCGCGTTCGATACGCCCGGCGCAGCTGGCGCAGGTCATGCCGCCGAGGGCCAGTTCCAGGCGTGTGCTGGGCACCTGGTAGCCGGCATCGCCGACGGCGCTTACCAGCCGTTGCAGGCTGTCGGCCGGCGCCTCGATGCGCGCCTGTTCACTGGCCAGGTTGACGCTGACGCTGGCCACATCGGCGACCTTGGCCAGGGCGCGCTCGACACGCCCGGCGCAACTGGCGCAGGTCATGCCGCTGATGGGCAGGTCGAAAGTGGTAAGGCTGGACATTTGTGGTCCTCCGTTGAGTTCCAGTACAGGATCAACCTTGACGCAATGGTAAGGTCAAGCGCTTTTTTCTGCCGATGTCACGGCACCCTGTCGCGCGGCCAGGCGTCGGTGCTTAAGTGTGCAAGGGCTGGGCTGCGCACGGCGGTCAGCCTGCAGGCAGGTGCTGCGTACCGTTAGACATTGGCCAGACAATTTCTTTGCTTGACCTTGCCATCGTGGCAAGCCTGAAGCTGATGGCCAACCCGCTGCCGTGGCGGTGCAATTATCGAACTGGAGGTGACAGATGCAGATTTTCAAGGTGCAGGGCATGTCGTGTGGGCATTGCGTCAAGACGATTACCCAGGCGTTGCAGCGCTGCGATGCGGCGGCCGAGGTGCAGGTGGATCTGGCGGCTGGCGAAGTGCGGGTGGCCAGCCGGGTTGCCGCCGAGTTGCTGATGCAGGCGATTGTTGAGCAGGGCTATGGGGTGAGCCTGGCCTAGCAGCTGCCCCGGAAGGGGCAGCTTTGCCTGTTAAAAATAAAAAACTGCCATTCGTTGGTTTGTTTATAAAAAATCATATAAATCAATTGCTTGTGTATTTTTTGCAGAATGTTTCAGTGGCTTTTGTAGTTTTTAACCGGTCATCTCGTCGTATTTGTTTGACATATTTTACGAGCTTGGCAGACTGCGCGGCCGTGGTGTCAGGTAAAACCCGCGCTTATCGACAGGTTGTATGACCTGTTCGGTGCTGCCGGATGCTGACCCACCCACAAAACAACAATTGTCGCCTGTCGGCTTGCCTTGCCCGGATTGCCTTGCGCTATTCGGCCTTAGCTCGACAGGCCAGAGCCACTGGAACAAAACGCATGCTGATCTGGTTTGTTGTGGGTTACCTACTGCTCACGGTAGGTATTGGTATCTACGCCTCGACGCGCGTACATAACTCGAAAGACTTTGCCGCCGGTGGACGCAGCATGTCGTTCCCGCTGGTCATGGCCATGGTGTTTGCCACCTGGTTCGGTTCGGAAGCCGTGTTGGGCATTCCGGCCACCTTTATCGAGGAAGGCTTTGCCGGCATCGTCGAAGACCCCTTCGGCTCCTTCGCCTGCCTGATGCTGGTGGGCTTCTTCTTCGCCCGTCGGCTGTACCGCTTGAACCTGCTGACCCTGGGCGACTTCTTCCGCAAGCGCTTTGGGCCCAATGTCGAACTGCTCGCCAGCCTGGTGATCATGGCCTCCTACCTGGGCTGGATCGCCGCCCAGCTGACGGCCCTCGGCGTGGTGTTCAACGTGTTGTCCGACGGCTCGATCAGCACCACCCAGGGCCTGCTGCTCGGCACCGCGATCATTCTGGTCTACACCCTGTTCGGCGGCATGTGGTCGGTGGCGCTGACCGACACCTTCCAGATGCTGATCATCGTCTTCGGTCTGGGTTATCTGACCTGGTTGATCGGCGATATGGCCGGTGGCCCGCAGGCGGTCATCAGCCATGCCGCCAGCGAAGGCAAGCTGACCTTTATGCACGGCTTCGAGGCCCGGGACATAGTC
This sequence comes from Pseudomonas sp., assembly GCA_036276395.1. GTDB lineage: Bacteria > Pseudomonadota > Gammaproteobacteria > Pseudomonadales > Pseudomonadaceae > Aquipseudomonas. Next base: position 13,607 of record DASUOY010000588.1, on the reverse strand, counting down.
GCCTTTATCGCCGCGGCGGTGACCATGATGCTCGGCTCCATTCCGCAGCAGGACGTGTATGCCCGGGTAATGTCGGCCAAGACCGAGAATATCGCCGCCCGCGCCACCATCGCCGGCGGGGTGTTCTACCTGGCCTTCTGCATGCTGCCAATCTTCCTCACCTACGCCGCCTCGATCATCGATCCGGCCATGGTCAAGCACTTCCTTACCGAAGATGCGCAGATGATCCTGCCGCAGCTGATCCTTGAGCGTACGCCGCTGTTTGCCCAGGTACTGTTCTTCGGTGCGCTGCTGTCGGCCATCATGTCCACCGCCTCCGGCACCCTGCTGGCGCCTTCGGTGACCTTTACCGAGAACGTGCTCAAGCGTTTCCGTCCGGATATGAGCGACCGCCAGTTCCTCACGGCCATGCGCTGGACCATTGTCGCCTGCGCGGTGATTACCGCGAGCTTCGCCCTGTATTCCGACGCCAGCATCTACGAGATGGTGGGCAACGCCTATAAGGTGACCCTGGTAGCCGCTTCGGTGCCGCTGATCGCCGGTCTGTTCTGGAGCCGCGCCACCACCCAGGGCGCGTTGCTGGCCAGCACCTTTGGCCTGCTGTCGTGGCTGAGCCTGGAGTTCACCTACCAGGACAGCGACTTCTGGCCGCCGCAACTGGTGGGCCTGCTGCTGAGCGCCTTCGGCATGCTGGCAGGTTCCCTGCTGCCGCAGCTGATTACCCCGCGTAGCGAGCCGCTGGCACTGGGGCGCGCGCAGAACGCCTGAGTAATTGCGCAGTAATAAAGAAAGGCCAGTCGCGAGACTGGCCTTTTTTATGTCGTTGTACATAAAGCGCTATGGCTAGGGTGCGCTGTGCGCACCCGGAGCCCGCAGCCGCCGCTGGTGCGCGCGGCGCACCCTACCTCTCTGGCCAGTCCTGAATCAGCCCGCGAAAGCAGGCGTCGACCATGGGCGCGGTGTCGCTGAGCGGGTCGAACAGATTGGGGTCGCGCGACCAGTCGTAGAACAGGCCAATCAGCAGTGCATGCACGGTTCGCGCAGCCAGGCGCGGAGTCAGCCCGGCATGCAGGCGTGCCCGCACTGAGGCGCTGTTGAACTGCTGCTCGCAGAGCGCGATAAACAGGTTGATAAAGGCTTCCTGACGCTCTTCGGCCTCGCGCAGTTCTTCGGTGAACTCGCAGCGGCGCAGCAGGATGGTGAAGATGCGCTTCTTCTGCGGTTCGCGGGCCAGGTTCTCGATGGCCTCGATACAGAGGTTGCGCAGGGTCTGTAGCGGGTCGTGTTCGGGGCAGCCGCGCATGCGTTCGGCCAGCTGTTCGGGCGGCAGGCGCACCTGATTGAGCATGGCATTGAACAGATCGGCCTTGTTGGCAAAGTGCCAATACACCGCGCCGCGGGTCACCCCGGCGTGGCGGGCGATATGTTCCAGGCTGGTGTGGGCCACGCCTTTTTCCAGAAACAGGGTTTCCGCGGCCGCGAGAATGGCGCAACGGGTTTGCTCGGCTTCTTCTTTGGTTCGGCGCATGGCGGCAGGCGGGTTTCTGGCTAGGCTCAGGTGACAAAGTGTAATGAATCCAGGCGCAATGTTCTATTTACAAACACTTGTGTATGTAACTAGCATTGCCGGTCTCATCTGTGCGCCTTGCGTTGTCCCGGAGACACCCATGCTTTTTTCTCGTCATTTCCCCGTCGTTACTGGGGCTTTGCTGTTCGCCTTCCTCGCTCCCGCCCTGCAGGCCGCCGATGCGCCGCCGGCGCCCGAGGTGCTGGTGGAAACCGTCAAGGCCGAGGCCCTGCCGCTGGAGTTTGAATACTCCGCACGCACCGCCGGCTTTCGTGAGGTGCAGGTGCGCGCCCAGGTCAGCGGCATCCTGCAGGAGCGCACCTATCAGGAAGGCAGCCAGGTCAAGCAGGGCCAGGTGATGTTCCGCATCGACCCGCGCACCTACCAGGCCGCCCTGGCCCGGGCCAAGGGCGCGCTGGCCCAGGAGCAGGCGCGCTACCGGCAGACCGAGCGCGACCTCAAGCGCATCCGCGAGCTGCAGAAGAAGGGCTTCGCCAGCGAGAGCGAGCTGGACAACGCGATCTCCAACTTCGAGCAGAGCAAGGCCAATATCCAGGCCGCCGAGGCCGAGGTGCAGTCCAAGCAGATCGACCTCGACTACTGCACGGTGAAGGCGCCGATCTCCGGTATCACCAGCAAGGAAACGGTGTCCGAGGGCAGCCTGATGGTGGCCGGCGACCCGAATGCCAGCCTGCTGAGCAATATCACCCAGCTCGATCCCATCTACGTCAACTTCGCCGCCCCGGATTCCGATGTCGAGGCCGTGCGCAGCGGCCTGCAGAACGGCAGCCTGGTGCGCCCGGAAGACGGCAAGCTGAGCGTGCAGATCAGCCTCGGCGACGGCAGCATCTACCCCCTGGAAGGCAAGGTGGACTTCACCGACAGCCTGGTCGACCGCGGCACCGGCACCGTCAGCGCTCGCGCCGTGGTACCCAACCCCAAGCAAACGCTGTTGCCCGGCCAGTTCGTGCGCGTGCACGTCAAAGGTCTGAGCATGCCCAATGCCATGACCCTGCCGGAGCGGGCGATTGCCCAGGGGCCGGGTGGCACCTTCGTCTATGTGGTGGATGAGGGCGGTGTCGCGCGCATGCGCCAGGTCAGCACCGGGCATACGGCCAAGGGCCGCTGGGTGATAGTCACGGGCATCAGTGCCGGCGAGCGGGTGATAGTCGAGGGGCTGGCCAAGGTGCGCCCGGATACCCCGGTCAGAGTCGCCAGCCAACCCGCCAAGCAATCCTAAGGAGCGTCCCAGGTGATTTCACGCTTCTTTATCGACCGCCCGGTATTTGCCGCGGTCATCTCGATCATCATCGTGCTGGCGGGTCTGATGGCCATGCGCAGCCTGCCGATCGCCCAGTACCCGCAGATCCTGCCGCCCCAGGTGTCGGTCAGCGCCAGCTATGCCGGCGCCAGCGCCCAGGTGATCGCCGAAACCGTGGCCGCGCCGCTGGAGCAGTCGATCAACGGCGTCGAGGGCATGATCTACCAGCAGTCCAACTCCGGCGGCAACGCCATGAGCCTGTCGGTGTACTTCGAGGTGGGCCGCGACCCCGATCAGGCCACCATCGACGTCAACAACCGGGTGCAGGCCGCCCTGGCCAAGCTGCCGGAGGAAGTGCGCCGGCAGGGCGTCAAGGTGCAGAAGAAGTCCTCGGACATTCTCCAGGTCGTGACCCTGTATTCTCCGGACGATTCGCGCAGCCCGGTGTTTATCAGCAACTACGCGCTGATCAACGTGATCGACGAACTCAAGCGCCTGCCCGGCGTCGGCGATGTCACCCAGTTCGGCTCGAAAGACTATTCCATGCGCATCTGGCTGCGCCCGGACAAGCTGGCCCAGTACAACCTGACCCCCACCGATGTGGTGGCCGCGATCCGCGAGCAGAACTCGCAGTTCGCCGCCGGCAGCTTCGGCCAGCAGCCGCTGCAGCAGGAGCAGGACTTCACCTACACGGTGACCACCCAGGGCCGTTTCACCGACCCGAAAGAGTTCGAGAATGTCATCCTGCGCACCGATGAGACTGGCGCCAGCCTGCTGCTCAAGGACGTCGCGCGGATCGAGCTGGGCGCCCAGGACTACTCGCTGATGACCTCGCTCAACGGCCAGCAGAACGCCGCCTTCGGCGTCTACCTGCAGCCAGGCGCCAATGCCCTGGACACCGCCGAGGCGGTGGCGGCGACCCTTGAGCGGCTGTCGCACAACTTCCCCAGCGGCATGACCTACAAGGTGCCCTACGACACCACCAAGTTCGTCCGGGTGTCGATCGACGAGGTGATCAAGACCTTCTTCGAGGCCCTGGTGCTGGTGGTGCTGGTGGTGTTTATCTTCCTGCAGAACTGGCGCGCCACGCTGATCCCGGTGCTGGCCATTCCGGTGTCGCTGGTCGGCACCTTCGCCGGCATGTATATGCTCGGCTTCTCCATCAACCTGTTGACCCTGTTCGGCATGGTGCTGGCCATCGGCATCGTGGTGGACGACGCCATTGTGGTGATCGAGAACGTCGAGCGGGTGATGAACACCGACAAGGTCGGCCCGCGCGAGGCGACCATCAAGGCCATGCAGGAGGTCACCGGGCCTATCGTCGCCATCGTCCTGGTGCTCTGCGCGGTATTCGTGCCGGTGGGCTTTCTCGGCGGCCTGGCCGGGGAGATGTATAAACAGTTCGCCATCACCATCGCCGTGTCGGTGGTGATCTCCGGCATAGTCGCCCTGACCCTGAGCCCGGCGCTGTGCGCCTTGCTGCTCAAGCCCGGGCATCACGAGCCTGCCGCGCCGTTTCGCGCCTTTAACCGGGTGTTCGACAAGCTGACCGCGGGCTATACCAGCGGGGTGCGCTTCTTCCTCAAGCGCAGCGCCATCGGCCTGCTGCTGTTCGGCGCGATGATTGCGCTGATGGTGCTGCTGTTCAACCGGGTGCCCAGCTCCCTGGTGCCCAACGAGGACCAGGGTTATGTGATCAACGCCTATTTCCTGCCGCCGGCCGCCTCCCTGACCCGCACCGAGAAGCTCACCAGCGAGGTGACCCAGCAGCTGATGGCGCACCCGGCGGTACAGGACGTGGTGACCTTCGCCGGTTTCGACGTGCTGACCTTCGGCACCCGCAGCAACGCCGGGGTGTCCTTCGTACCGTTGAAAGACTGGAGCGAGCGCACCACCCCCGAGCTGGATGCGCGCAACCTGACCGGCACCTTTATGGGCATGGGCGCGGCGCAGAAGGATGGCATGGTGCTCAGCTTCAACCCGCCGCCGATCACCGGCATGAGCACCACCGGCGGTTTCGAGGGCTATATCCAGGATCGCTCTGGCGGCAATACCGCTACGCTTGCGGCCAAGGTCCAGGCTTTCCTCGCCGCGGCGGCCAAGCGCCCGGAACTGGCCGGGGTGCAGAGCACCTTCAATGCCAACGTGCCGCAGTACTTTATCGACCTGGACCGCACCAAGGCGCGTGCCCTCGGCGTGCCGGTCAACGATGTGTTCACCGCCATGCAGGCGACCTTCGGCAGCTACTACGTCAACGATTTCAGCCTGTACGGGCGCACCTTCCAGGTCAGCCTGCAGGCCGAGTCGGAGTTCCGCCGCAAGCCCGAGGACCTGTCCCAGGTCTATGTGCGCGCCGCCAGCGGCGAGCTGGTGTCGCTGGCCAGCCTGGTCAAGGTCGAGCGCATCCTCGGCCCGGACAGCTACGCGCGCTTCAACGTCTACCCGGCGGCGAAGATTCTCGGCGGCCCGGCACCGGGCTACAGCTCTGGGCAAGCCCTGGCGGCGGTGCAGGAGGTGGCTGCCGAGGTGCTGGGCAGCGACTACAGCATCGGCTGGACTGGCTCGGCCTACCAGGAAATGGCCACCCAGGGCTCGGGCAGCCTGGCCTTCGTGTTCGGCCTGATCATGGTGTTCCTGATTCTCGCCGCCCAGTACGAACGCTGGACCCTGCCGCTGGCGGTGGTCACCGCGGTGCCCTTTGCGGTGTTCGGCGCGATCCTCGCGGTGTGGCTGCGCGGCATCGAGAACGACCTGTACTTCCAGGTCGGCCTGGTCACCCTGATTGGCCTCGCGGCGAAGAACGCCATCCTTATCGTCGAGTTCGCCGTGCTCTGCCGGGCGCAGGGCATGGGCATTCTGGAGTCGGCGCTGGAGGCTTCCCGCCTGCGTTTTCGCCCGATCATCATGACCTCCCTGGCCTTTATCCTCGGCGTGGTACCCCTGGCGATCAGCAGTGGCGCGGGTTCGGCCAGCCGCCATTCGATCGGCACCGGGGTCATCGGCGGCATGCTGGCGGCCACTTTCCTGGCGATCTTCCTGATCCCGATGTTCTATCTGCTGGTGGAATCCCTGGCGGAAAAGATCGGCAAGGCCCGGACGTAGGGTGCGCTGTGCGCACCTTGTTTAACCGCGGGGGCGCATGGCGCACCCCGCTGGACGCCGGGATGTCATTCGTTTAATCGCTTGCACCATCGAGCCACCATGCCCTTACGCATTCTGCTGATCCTCGGCGCCCTGAGCGCCTTCGGCCCCCTGGCCATCGACTTCTACCTGCCGAGCTTCCCCACCCTGGCGCGGCAATTCGCCACCGATGTAGAGCATGTGCAGCTGTCGCTGGCGGCCTACTTTGCCGGCCTGGCCATCGGCCAGTTGCTCTACGGCCCGCTGGCCGACCGCTTTGGCCGGCGCAAGCCGCTGCTAGCCGGGGTGCTGTTGTTCAGCCTGGCCTCCCTGGCCTGCGCCGTGGCGCCGAATCTTTCGTGGCTGATCGGCGCACGTTTCGTCCAGGCCCTGGGCGGCTGCGCCGGCATGGTGGTGTCGCGGGCGGTGGTGCGCGATCTGTGCGACCCGATCGGCTCGGCCAAGGTGTTTTCCCAGCTGATGCTGGTGATGGGCCTGGCGCCCATCCTCGCGCCGCTGGCCGGCGGCCTGTTGCTGAGCAGCCTGGGTTGGCCGTCGATCTTTATCTGCCTGACCCTGTTCGGTGTCCTGTGCCTGCTCGGGGTGGCCCTGTGGCTGCCGGAAACCCTGGCCCAGGGCGCACCGCCGGCACCCTTGCGCGGCGCCCTGGGCGAGTACCGCCGGCTATTCGGTGACTGGCCATTTCTCGGCAATGCCCTGACCGGCGGTTTCGCCGTGGCCGGCATGTTCGCCTATATCGCCGGCTCGCCCTTTGTCTTTATCGAGCTGTACGGGGTGCCGGCCGAGCACTATGGCTGGCTGTTCGGCGCTAATGCCGTGGGCTTTATCCTGGTGGCGCAACTCAACGCCTGGCTTGTGGCGCGCCACGGCCCGGCCTACTGGCTGCGCCGCACGGTATGGTTCTATCTGGCCGGTGCCTTGGCGCTGATGTTGGTGGCGCTGGCCAAGCCGCAGGCGCTGTGGCCCTTGCTGATTCCACTGTTTGGCTGCATTGCCTGCCTCGGCATCTTGCTGCCCAATGCCTCGGCCTGCGCCATGGCCGGGCAGGGCAGCCATGCCGGCAGCGCCTCGGCATTGCTGGGCAGCCTGCAGTTCAGCATCGCCGCCAGCGCCGCGGCGCTGGTCGCCGCCCTGCATGATGGCAGCGCCTGGCCGATGGCCGTGGTGATCCTGGCGTGTGGCGTGCTGGCGGTATTGGCGGCGCGCTTTACCCGGTGGGCCGAGCGACGCGGCTGATTTAGCTGGCGATACGTTGGGGGCGCAGCGGCAGCACATGGGGCGCCCGCAGCCGGGCTTCGAGGGTGGCGACGAATTGGCGGGCTTCGGCCTCGCTGCGAAAACTGACGCTGTGCTGGTCGAGGCGCACTTGCCAGCGCTGGCCGGCGGCCTGGTGTACGGGCTGGATCACAACTTTCATCGCAGGGTCCTCCACGGCAGAGAGAACCCAGTCTAGTCGGCTATGGTGAAGTTTCCCTGACCTGCATCAACTAGCTGCCGGGTGGTTACTGCAGCTGCTCGCTTAGCACCTGCCGGTGAGTATCGCGCAGGCTGCCGCGCAGGCTGTTGTCGGTGAGGCTGCGGGTCAGTTGCAGGTCGACCTTGCGCACCCGGCCGTGGCGGGTGTGCAGGTGGTATTCGCCGCGCAGGTTGTTGGCGGCGTTGCCGGTCATGGCGCCGATCTGCGCCGTCAGCCGGGCGCCATCCTCGCCGATAAAGAACTGGCTGAGCGGGCGGCCCAGGCTCTCTTCGCCGGGGTAACCGCTGAGCTGTTCCCAGGCCGGGTTATGGAAGGTCAGGTGGCCGTGGGCATCGGCGAGAAAAACTGCATCGCTCAGCTGCGCGACCAGATCGCGGAAGCGTTCTTCGCTGGCCAGCAACTCGCCGTACACCTGTTTCTGTTCGCTTAGGTCGATATCGATGCAGTACAGCTCCAGCTGGTTGTGCGTGTTGCGCAGCATCGAATGGCTGGAAAACACCGACACCAGGCTGCCGTCCTTGCGCTGCAGTTGCAGTTCGGCGGCGGGGATGGCCGGGCCGCCGAGCAGCCAGCTGTTGATCGCCGCCTGCACCTGGGCGCGGGCCGGCGGCGGAATGATCAGTTCTTCCAGGCGTTTGCCCAGGGCCTCCTGCATGCTGTAGCCATAGAGTTGGCTGCTCGCCTCGTTCCAGAAGATCACCCGGTGTTCGCGGTCGTAGCCCTGTACGGCGATCCGTGGGCTGCGTTCGAATAGTTGGCGGAAGCGTTGCTCGCTTTCACGCAGCGCCGCCTCGTCGCGTTTCTGCGGGCTGATGTCCTGCACCGTGCCGAGGATCTGGCCCTGGCTGTCGGTCTCGCCGCGCAGCGTCAGCCAGGTGTTTTCCGAGCGCTGCGGCTGGTACAGGCGGGCGTTGATGGCCAGCGGCGCGTGCGCCTCGATCAGCGCCAGCAGGGCGCGGCGCACGGCCGGGCGTTCGGCCGGGTGCAGCCAGCTAAGCAGTTGCTCCAGGCCACTGAGTTCGCAGTCTGCCTCCTGGCCCAGCAGCTGCAAGGCCTCCGCGCTCCAGTGAAAGCCGCTGCGGTATTCCCAGTAACCCAGGGCGGCGGTGCGCTGGGCCTGTTGCAACAGGCGGCCGTTGTGGGTCAGCTGGTCGAGCAGGCGACGTTGCGCCTGGCGGTCGTAATAGCTGACGGCAAAGATCAGCAGGCTGCTGAGCATGACGAACAGCAGACCTTTGATGATTTGCAGGCCGGCCACCAGGTGGCTGTCCGCCACCAGCAGGTTCAGCAGCATATCGCTGCCCAGGATCCAGGCAGTGCTGAACAGGATATACACGCCGGCCAGGCGCAATGGAGCTACAAGATCGGGTCGCATCCTTACCGCCGATAGTGGGCTGGTGGGCGGAAGCCGCCGGGCAGCGTGCGTGGGGCCGCCCGGGTGAACTGCAGGTTGGCAGTAGAAGAGTCTAGCTGGCGCTTTGCCGATTGTCTGGCCAGCCGCCCAGCTGCCTGCTGCGACACTGGCGCGCAGCCCCGTCTAGTGGCCGCGGGCGCGGCTGGCTGCTAGAGTCGCGGCCATGCAAACCACTTCTACCGACCGTCGCCTGCTGGCCTGGCTGCTGTATTTCAGCGTCCTGTTCAGCGCGCTCGCCTGCAGTATCGGCCACGGCCAGATGGCGGGCCTGCAGCTGAGCGGTCTGGATGGCCTGTATTGCGGCAACCAGGTCGGCGCCACGCTGGCCAGCGAATCCGCCGCTGACGGGGCGCCCGCGGCCACTCTGGTCACGGCCGGTTGCGCCTTGTGCTCGACCTTTAGCGCGCTGATTCTGGCGGCCTTGTTCGGCCTGCTCGGTTTGCTGCGCCTGGCCGCGCAGCGGCCCAATCCCCAGCTGTTGGCCGCGGGCCTGCCCGTGCGCTATCTCTGGCCTTCGGCCAATCCCCGCGCCTCTCCAACGATCTAAGCGACCTCGGGCTGCGCCAAGCGCCGTGCCCGTTCTGTTCTCCGCCCCTGCGGTTGGTCGCGTTCAACGCACCGCCGAGGGCCTGCGGAGCCGAGGCCGATCATTGGAATTTATTGCATGCAAAAACCTACGCCGTCTTTCTATAACCTGGCCTGGCGCTGGCATTTCTATGCCGGGCTGTTCGTTATTCCCTTTCTGCTGATGCTGTCGCTAACCGGCATCGTCTACCTGTTCAAGCCGCAACTGGATCAGCTGATGTACCCCGAGCTGCTGCAGGTGGCGCCGGCCGCGCAACGCCTGGACGCCGACCAACAGCTGGCGGTGGTGCAACAGGCCTACCCGCAGGCGAGCATCAACAAGTACCTGCCGCCGGTCGCCGAGGGGCGCAGCGCGCAGTTCGTCGTCGATAACGGCGGGCAGGGCCTGAATCTGTTTGTCGATCCCTATCGCGGCACGCTGCTAGGCAGCCAGGATGCGCAGAACAACCTGCAAGCCATAGTGCGCAGCCTGCATGGCGACCTGCTGCTCGGCACAGTGGGCGATCGCCTGATCGAGCTGGCCGCCGGCTGGGGCATAGTGCTGGTGGTGTCCGGGCTGTACCTGTGGTGGCCGCGTGGCAGCGCCGCCGCCGGGGTGTTGTGGCCGCGCCTGGCCAGTCGCGGGCGCCTGTTCTGGCGCGACCTGCACGCCGTCGTCGGCTTCTGGGGCTCGCTGTTGCTGCTGTTTATGCTGCTCACCGGGATGACCTGGACCGGCTTCTGGGGCGCGCAGTTCGCCGGGGCCTGGAACCATTTCCCGGCGGCCATGTGGGATGCCGTGCCCAAGTCCGGGCAGCTGACCGGCAGCTTGAACGACAGCCGCCAGCAGACCGTGGCCTGGGCGGTGGAAACCACGCCGCTGCCAGCCTCCGACCCCCATGCCGGGCATAACGGCCATGGCGCCAATGCGGCGCCAATGCGGCGCCAGGCGCGCTGGCGCGGATCGGCCTGCAGCAGGTGGTCGATACGGCTGCCGAACGCGGCGTGCAGCCGGGCTACAGCATCACGCTGCCCCAAGGCGAGACCGGGGTGTATAGCGTCGCCCTGTTCGCCGACGACCCGCGTCACGACGCCACCCTGCATCTGGACCAATACAGCGGTGCGGTGCTCGCCGATGTGCGCTGGCAGGATTACGGTCTGGTGGCCAAGGCGGTGGAAAGCGGGGTGGTGCTGCATGAGGGCAAGCTGTTCGGCCTGGCCAACCAGCTGTTGATGCTGGCGGTGTGCCTGCTGATCATGCTCAGCGCGATCAGCGGGCTGGTGCTCTGGTGGCTGCGACGCCCCGCAGGCAGCCTGGGCGTGCCACCGCTGCGGCATGATTTGCCGCGCTGGAAGGCTGCGATTGTCATTATGCTGCTGCTCGGCGCCGCGTTTCCCTTGGTGGGGGCGTCGCTGCTGCTGATCTACGGGCTGGACTGGCTGCTGACAGGCGCATTGCGGGTGCGGCGCTGGGCCAGTGCTTAAATTACAACGGCGGCGCGCCGTTACTGGAGGTTGACCATGCTGTTGAAGAAGAGCCTGTTACTGCTGGCGTTGCTGAGCCCGAGCCTGTTCGCCGGCGAGCATGACTATGAGCTGGGTGAGCTGCGTATCGAGCAGCCCTGGTCGCGGGCCATGCCGCCAGTGGCGCCGACTGCCGCGGTGTATTTCGTGCTGCACAACCAGGGCGCGGTGGCGGATCGCCTACTCAGCGTGGCCAGCCCGCATGCCGCCAAGGCCGAGCTGCATGAGCATCTGCATGAAGATGGGGTGATGAAGATGCAGCAGGTGCCGAGCGTGGCGATTGCTGCCGGGGGCGAGGTGCAGTTCGCCCCCATGGGCTACCACGTGATGCTGTTTGGCCTTAAGCAGCAGGCCAGGGAGGGCGAGCGCTTCCCCCTCACCCTGACCTTCGAGAAGGCCGGGGCTATCGAGGTGGACGTGACGGTGCAGCAAGATGCCGCGCCGATGCATCAGCATTAAGGCGGCGCTTGGCGCAGCAACAAGGAGCCCGGTGGGCTCCTTTTTTATTGCGCCGAAGAATTTTCAACGGCCTGCTAAGGCGGGCTTAAGAATCGCCGGGCAGAGTACGCATGCACGACTTAACCCACTCCCCGAAAAGGAACACCCCATGCGCAAACTTCTTCTGCTTTCCCTGCTGCTGGCCAGCCCGCTGACCTTCGCCGCCACCCAATGCACCAGCGCCGACCAGGCCCAGTGGCAGGACCCGGAGCAGTTCCAGGCCGAGCTCAAGGCCCAGGGCTACCAGATCAAGAAGTTCAAGGTGACTGGCGGCAACTGCTACGAGATCTACGGCTACGACAAGGACCAGCAGAAGGTTGAGATCTACTTCGATCCGGTCAGCGGCAAGGCCATCAAGGGCGGCGTCGAAGGCTGATGAGTAGCGCAACCCTGCGCCTGTGGGACCCGCTGGTGCGCCTGTGCCACTGGTCCCTGGCCGGCGCCTTTGTGGCCAACTCCTTCTTCACCGAGGAAGGCGAGAGCTGGCACCGCTGGTTCGGCTACTACGCCCTGGCCTGGCTGGCGACCCGCCTGCTATGGGGCTTTATCGGCAGCCCGGCGGCGCGCTGGGCGGACTTCTGGCCGAGCCGGGCGCGCCTGGGCGAGCACCTGCGGGCGCTGCTCAGCGGGCGTGACTATCACCGCATGGGGCACTCACCCCTAGGCGGCCTGGTAATGATCGGCATGCTGCTGCTGATGTTGGGCCTGGGCGTGACCGGCTTTCTGATGGAGGAGGTCGATTACTTCTGGGGCGCCGATCTTCCCGAGGCGCTGCACGAGTTCTGCGCCAATGCGCTGCTGGCCCTGGTGGGCCTGCATATCGTCGCGGCGTTGGTGGAAAGCTACCGGCTAAAGGAAAACCTGCCGCTGTCGATGGTCACCGGCAAACGGCGCAAGCTGCAGCGTTAGAGGTGGTATGGCCTGCACTGGTGCGCGCGGCGCACCCTACGAGCCGGCCACCTCTAGGGCGCCTTTTTAGCGCTTAAACCAGGCGCGCATCCAGGCTGTTCTGCGCCAGGCGCTGGGCCTGTTCTTTGCTCATACCCAGGCTGTCGTAGAGCGCGGCGAAGTTCTCCCCGACGTAGCCGCCGAAGTAGGCCGGGTCGTCGGAGTTCACCGTCACCTTCACCCCGCGTTCGAGCATCGTGAGGATATTGTGCTGGCGCATATCGTCGAACACACAGAGCTTGGTGTTGGACAGCGGGCACACGGTCAGCGGGATCTGCTCGTCGATCAGGCGCTGCATCAGCCGCTCGTCCTCGATGGCGCGCACGCCGTGGTCGATACGCTTGACCTTGAGCAGGTCCAGGGCCTCCCAGATATAGGCGGGCGGGCCTTCCTCGCCAGCGTGGGCCACGGCGTGCAGGCCTTCGCTGCGCGCCTTGGCGAACACGCGCTGGAACTTGCTCGGCGGGTGGCCCAGCTCCGAGCTGTCCAGGCCTACGGCGATAAAGGCATCGCGAAACGGCATGGCCTGCTCCAGGGTGTTGAACGCCTCTTCCTCGGACAGGTGGCGCAGAAAACTCAGGATCAGGCCGTGGCTGATTCCCAGCTGCTTCTCGCCATCCACCAGCGCCTGCTTGATGCCGCGCAGTACCACCTCGAAGGGGATGCCACGGTCGGTGTGGGTCTGCGGGTCGAAGAACGGCTCGGTATGCACCACGCCCTGTTCCTTGCACTTGAGCAGGTAGGCCCAGGTCAGGTCGTAGAAGTCCTGCTCGCGGCGCAGCACGTCGGCGCCCTGGTAGTACAGGTCGAGAAACTCCTGCAGGTTGTTGAAGGCATAGGCGCCGCGCAGCGCTTCGACATCGTTCCAGGGCAGCTTGATCTTGTTGCGTTCGGCCAGGGCGAACAGCAGCTCGGGTTCCAGGGAGCCTTCCAGATGCAGGTGCAGTTCGGCCTTGGGTAGGGCGTTCAGCCAGTCGTACATGGATAAGTTCTCTTTAATTAGGATCAGGCGAGGTCAATGGCAAGTTTAACCGCTCGGACAGCTTTTCTTCCGCCAGTCTAGCCTGTCGCTGGCGATCAACTGCGCCGCAGCATGCTGCGCCCGCGGCTGATATCGGCCAGCAGGCGCTGCAGTTCGGCGAAGCGCGCCTCGGGCAGCGCCAGCTGCAACTCGGCGCCGTCGGCGTCGAAGCGTTCGCCTTCCAGCAGGCAA
>DASUOY010000587.1:0-8807 GCA_036276395.1 Pseudomonas sp. | reverse complement strand
GGCGATTTCCGCCAGGCCCACTTCGAAACTGCGGTTGAGCAGGTTGTAGGGGTTCTGGATTGATACGCTGCGCGGCCAGCCGCGTTGTTCGGCCAGTTGCAGGAATTTCATGGTGCCCCAGGGCGTTTCATTGGACAGGCCGATATGGCGAATCTTGCCGGCTTTGACCTGCTCGTCCAGGGCTTCCAGGGTGTCCTCCAGGGGGGTGAAGTCGCTGTCCTGATGGCGGTAGCCGAGTTGGCCGAAGTAGTTTGTCGGGCGCTCCGGCCAGTGCAGCTGGTACAGGTCGATCCAGTCGGTTTGCAGGCGTTTCAGGCTGGCATCCAGTGCGGCGACTATGTGTTCTCGATTGTGCTTGAGTTGGCCGCCGCGGATATAGCTGATGCCGTTGCCGGGGCCGGCGATCTTGCTGGCCAGTACCCAGTCGGCGCGATCACCGCGTTGCTTGAAGTAATCGCCGATGATCTGCTCGGTTTTGCTGTAGGTCTCGGCCCGTGGCGGCACCGGGTACATCTCGGCGGTATCGAGAAAGTTCACCCCGTAGGCCTTGGCGCGTTCGATCTGGGCGATGGCCTCGCTGGCGCTGTTCTGTTCACCCCAGGTCATGCTGCCCAGGCACAGGCTGCTGACTTTTATCTGCGTGCGGCCGAGTTGGCGGTAATCCATTGCGAGCTCCTTGAAAACGGATTGGCATAATCGTGTTGAAATTCTCTGCGCAATCTGCATAATTGCGCACCTCTTTCTGCAGTGGAAGTGATGCGCCGCCTGCCGAAGAATCTTGCCGTATTACGGACGCGCTGACCCGAGCCCCCGATAGCGCCTGTTTTCGGCTGCCTTTGACCTTGTCAAAGTACGCACTATTCAGTAAGATCCGCCGTCTTATTTATCAGGGCGGCCCCTGAGGCTATAAAGAATGAAAACTTTTACTGCTAAACCGGAAACAGTTAAGCGCGACTGGTTCGTCGTCGACGCTGCAGGTCAGACCCTGGGTCGTCTGGCTACCGAAATCGCGAGCCGTCTGCGTGGCAAGCACAAGCCTGAATACACTCCGCACGTTGATACCGGCGACTACATCGTCGTAATCAATGCTGAGCAGATTCGTGTTACTGGTGCCAAAACCACTGACAAGATGTACTACTCCCACTCCGGTTTCCCGGGCGGCATCAAGTCGATCAACTTCGAAAAGCTGATCGCTAAAGCCCCTGAGCGCGTGATCGAGACCGCGGTCAAAGGCATGCTGCCGAAAAACCCGCTGGGCCGCGACATGTATCGCAAGCTGAAGGTGTACAAGGGTGCTGTTCACCCGCACACCGCTCAGCAGCCCCAAGAACTGAAGATTTAACGGAATAGTTCATTATGTCGGCGACTCAAAATTACGGCACTGGCCGTCGCAAGACTGCAACCGCTCGCGTTTTCCTGCGTGCCGGTACTGGCAAGATCTCCATCAACAATCGTACCCTCGACACCTTCTTCGGTCGTGAAACTGCCCGCATGGTAGTTCGTCAGCCGCTGGAGCTGGTTGAGATGACCGAGAAGTTCGATATCTACGTTACCGTTATCGGTGGCGGTGTAAGTGGTCAGGCTGGCGCAATCCGCCACGGCATCACTCGCGCCCTGATGGACTACGACGAAGCTCTGCGTCCTGCTCTGCGTAAAGCTGGCTTCGTGACTCGCGATGCCCGTGAAGTTGAACGTAAGAAGGTTGGTCTGCGTAAAGCGCGTAAGCGTCCGCAGTACTCCAAGCGTTAATTCGCTATCTGCGTTCAAAAGCGCCCAGTTTCCTTTCGGAGCTGGGCGTTTTTTATGGGCGCAGGTTTGCTCTGCGGCATCATGCCGCATCCGTGAGAAGCCTGATTTATAAGGTGTTGCGGCTTGTCTGGCGGGGTAATTACCTTGTCAGTAAAGGGGCTTTTCTTTACCATCTGGCAAATTTTTTGCGCGACTCGAAATTTACTTAGTAGAGGCCTGACCAACAGGCCACAAAGCTGATGGGAGACGACTGAATGAGCAATGACGGCGTGAATGCAGGCCGGCGTCGCTTTCTGGTAGCGGCCACCTCTGTGGTGGGCGCTGCAGGAGCGGTGGGTGCCGCGGTCCCGTTCGTAGGGTCCTGGTTCCCAAGCGCCAAGGCTAAGGCTGCCGGTGCACCTGTGAAGGTGAACGTCAGCAAGATCGAGCCGGGTCAGCAGATGGTTGCCGAGTGGCGGGGGCAGCCGGTGTTTATCGTGCGCCGTACCGAGGAGATTCTCGGCAATCTGGTCAAGCTTGAGCCGCAACTGGCTGACTTCGATTCCAAGAAGTCCGAGCAACCGAGCTATGTCGATCCGAAAACCCGTTCGATCAAGCCGGAAGTGCTGCTGCTGGTCGGTCTGTGCACCCACCTGGGCTGCGCGCCGTCCTTCCGCCCGGAAGTGGCCCCTGCTGACCTGGGTGCCGAGTGGGTCGGTGGTTACTTCTGCCCGTGCCATGGTTCGCGCTATGACCTCGCTGGCCGTGTGTACAAGGCCCAGCCTGCGCCCATGAACCTGCCGGTGCCGCCGCACACATACGAGTCGGATGATGTGATCATCATCGGTGTGGATCAGGAGCAAGCATGATGAGCAAATTCATGGAATGGGTCGATGCACGCTTCCCCGCGACCAAGATGTGGGAAGACCATCTGTCCAAGTACTACGCCCCGAAGAACTTCAACTTCTTCTACTTCTTCGGCTCCCTGGCACTGCTGGTGCTGGTCAACCAGATCGTCACCGGCATCTGGCTGACCATGAGCTACACCCCTTCGGCGGAAGAGGCCTTTGCCTCGGTTGAATACATCATGCGTGATGTGGAGTACGGCTGGATCCTGCGCTACCTGCACTCCACCGGCGCCTCGGCGTTCTTTGTGGTGGTCTACCTGCACATGTTCCGCGGTCTGCTCTACGGCTCCTACCAGAAGCCGCGTGAATTGGTGTGGATCTTCGGCATGCTGATCTACCTGATGCTGATGGCCGAAGCCTTTATGGGTTACCTGCTGCCGTGGGGCCAGATGTCCTACTGGGGTGCCCAGGTGATCATCTCGCTGTTCGGGGCCATCCCGGTGATCGGTGCGGACCTGACCCAGTGGATTCGTGGTGACTACCTGATTTCCGGGATCACCCTGAACCGCTTCTTCGCCCTGCACGTGGTGGCTCTGCCAATCGTGATCCTGGGCCTGGTGGTGCTGCACATCCTGGCGCTGCACGAAGTGGGTTCGAACAACCCGGACGGCGTTGACATCAAGAAGAAAAAGGACGAGAACGGCATTCCGCTCGACGGCATCGCCTTCCACCCTTACTACACCGTGAAAGATATCGTCGGCGTGGTGGTGTTCCTGTTTGTCTTCTGCTTCGTGATCTTCTTCTTCCCGGAAATGGGTGGTTATTTCCTCGAGAAGCCGAACTTCGAAGCGGCCAACCCGTTCAAGACGCCTGAGCACATCGCCCCGGTTTGGTACTTCACGCCGTTCTACGCGATTCTGCGCGCGGTGCCGGACAAGCTGCTCGGTGTTATCGCCATGGGCGCGGCCATTGCCGTGCTGTTCGTGCTGCCATGGCTGGACCGTAGCCCGGTCAAGTCGATGCGCTACAAGGGCTGGATGAGCAAGGTCTGGTTGCTGATCTTCTGCGTGTCCTTCGTGATTCTTGGGGTTTTGGGTGTGCTGGCGCCGACACCAGGTCGTACGCTGTTGTCGCAGGTTTGTACCTTCCTGTACTTCGCGTACTTCATCCTGATGCCGTTCTACACCAAGATCGAAAAGACCAAACCGGTTCCGGAAAGGGTGACTGGCTGATGAAAAAGCTATTTGCTGCACTCGTTATCGCTGCAATGCCGGCTCTGGCCATGGGAGCTGGAAGCGGCTATCCGCTGGATAAAGTGGATATCGATTTGACTGACAAGGCTGCCCTGCAGGATGGCGCGCGTACCTTCGCCAACTACTGCATGGGTTGTCACTCGGCGCAGTACCAGCGCTATGAGCGCGTTGCCGATGACCTGGGCATTCCGCATGAAATCATGCTGGATAACCTGGTGTTCAGTGAGGCCAAGATTGGCGATCACATGAAGATCGGCATGAAGCCAGCCGATGCCAAAGCCTGGTTCGGTGCGGCTCCGCCTGACCTGACCCTGGTTGCCCGTGTACGCGGTAACGACTGGTTGTACACCTACCTGCGCACCTTCTATGAAGACACCGCGCGTCCGCTGGGGGCCAATAACAAGGTCTTCCCGAACGTCGGTATGCCGAACGTGCTGGTGGGCCTGCAGGGTCGTCAGTACATCGGCTGCAAGCAGGTGCAGGTGGTCGAGGATGGCAAGAAGCTGTTCGATCCGCTGACCGGCACGCCGATCACCCACGAAGCTTGCGATCAGCTGACCGTTGAGCCGAAAACCGGTGAGTTGAACGCTGAGGAGTTCGATGAGAAGGTCAAGAATCTGGTGACCTTCCTGGCGTACTCGGCTAACCCGATCAAGCTGGAGAGTCAGCGCATCGGTACTTATGTGCTGTTGTACCTGGCCTTCTTCTTCGTATTCGCCTATCTGCTCAAGCGCGAATACTGGAAGGACGTGCATTAAGTCTGGGTATTTCCGTTGTTGACCAGCGCGCCCCTTTGGGCGCGCTGGTCTTTCTGCTTCAAATAACTTTATAAGCGAGGAGGACCGCCATGGGCGTGACCAATCGGTTGGCCTGTTACTCCGACCCCGCCGACCACTATTCCCACCGCGTACGCATCGTGCTCGCCGAGAAGGGTGTCAGCGCCGAGATCATTAGTGTCGAAAAGGATCGCTATCCGGCCAAGTTGCTGGAAGTGAATCCCTACGCCAGTCTGCCGACCCTGGTGGATCGTGACTTGGCTCTGTACGAGTCGACCGTGGTGATGGAGTATCTGGATGAGCGTTATCCCCATCCTCCGCTGTTGCCGGTGTACCCGGTAGCCAGGGCCAATAGTCGTTTGCTGATTCATCGCATTCAGCGTGACTGGTGTGCCCAGGTGGACCTGATTCTCGATCCGCGTAGCAAGGAGGCCGCGCGCGCGCTGGCGCGCAAGGAGCTGCGTGAGAGCCTGACCGGCGTATCACCGCTGTTTGCCGACAAGCCATACTTTCTCAGCGAGGAATTGAGCCTGGTGGACTGCTGCCTGCTGCCGATCCTCTGGCGTCTGCCGGTGCTGGGTATCGAGTTGCCTAAGCCGGCCAAGCCGTTGCTGGACTATATGGACCGGCAGTTTGCGCGTGAGGCGTTCCAGGCCAGTCTTTCCCCTGTCGAACGCGATATGCGTTAAGGCGTGAGGAGGTTGTGATGAAGTCGAGTCGTCCTTATCTGGTGCGGGCTCTGTATGAGTGGATAGTCGATAACGACTGCACTCCGCACCTGCTGGTAAATGCCGAGTTTGCCGGGGTGCAGGTGCCTGCAGGCTTTGCCAGTGATGGCCAGATCGTGCTGAACGTTTCCCCCAATGCCGTGCGTCATCTGCATATGGATAACGATGCGGTCAGTTTCGAGGGGCGTTTTGGCGGGGTGCCGCAGAGCCTGTATATCCCTGCGGCTGCCGTGATGGCCATCTATGCGCGGGAAAACGGCCAGGGCATGGTCTTCGATGTGGAGCCGCCGCTGGCGGATGACGATGAGCTGGATGGCCCGGATGATCAGGGGCCGCCTGATGGCGAGCCGCCGCGCCCCAGTGGTCGGCCTAGTCTGAAGGTGGTCAAGTAAAGATAAAAAAGGCGATCCGAGGATCGCCTTTTTTATTGCCTGCCATCCATGGCCGCTACCCTTAGGGCCGCCGCTGCGCGACGTTTAAAATGGCGCCCTGCCATTTTTTCTTATCTGTGGTGAATCAGTTGGTGTACTGGAACAGCCGCACCACCTTCTGCACGCCAGACACGCTGCGCACCAGGTTGGTGGCTTGGCTGGCTTCGGCTTGGGAAACCAGGCCAAGCAGGTAAACGATGCCGTTCTCGGTGATTACCTTGATGCGCGAGCCAGGAACCGTGGCGTCGGCGAGCATCTGGGTCTTGATGCGGCTGGTCAGCAGCGAGTCGTTGCTGCGCACCAGTAGCGAGGTGGGCGGCAGGACCTGCAGTTCGTTGTGCACCTTGCTGACATTCTGCACGCGCCGTGCGGCTTGTTCGGCCATGCCTTTCAGCTCGTTGCGTGGGGTCTGGCCGGCGAGCAGCACCACGCCGTTGTAACTGGTGACCACGATGTGCGAGGTCGGGCTGGTCAGGTCGATATGCGCGCGGGCGATATTGTTGCTGACTTGCGGGGCAATAAACTGGTCGTCGATCTTGTTGCCGACGCTGCGGTTACCACAGCCGGCCAGGATCAGGCTCAGGCCCAGGGCGGCGAGGGTCAGTGCTGAGCGGGTCATTCTTCACTCCCAAACAGTTGGCTATCAATCAGGTCGCACAGGCAGTGGATGGCCAGCAGGTGGACTTCCTGGATGCGTGCGGTGACTTTCGAGGGGACGCGGATTTCCACATCTTCCGGCAGCAGCAGCGAGGCCATGCCACCGCCGTCGCGGCCGGTCAAAGCTACGACAACCATTTCGCGATCATGTGCGGCCTGGATGGCCTGGATCACGTTGGCCGAGTTACCGCTGGTGGAGATCGCCAGCAGCACGTCACCGGGCTGGCCGAGGGCGCGGATCTGCTTGGAGAACACCTCGTTGTAGCTGTAGTCGTTGGCGATCGAGGTGATGGTCGAGCTGTCGGTGGTCAGGGCGATAGCCGGCAGGCTCGGGCGCTCGCGCTCGAAGCGGTTGAGCAGCTCGGAGGAAAAGTGCTGGGCATCGCCGGCGGAACCGCCGTTGCCGCAGGTGAGAATCTTGCCCTCGCTGAGCAGGGCTTGCACCATGACGTGGCTGCCTTGCTCGATAAAGGGGACGAGCACTTCCATGGCCTGCTGCTTGGTTTCAATGCTGGCTTGGAACAGGTGACGAATGCGGGCTTGCATATCCATTGGAGATAGAACCTTCAGTGTGGCTTCTGCTCAGGTATCAAAGGCGTTTTGAATCCAGTTCAGTTGCGCGGGGGCTTGGCTGTCGGCATTTATGGCAATCACATCAAAACGGCATGGGTGCTTGGCCCAGCGTGATTCTTGCTGCAGGAAGTGTTGGGCGGCGCGGCTGAGTTTCTCACGTTTGCGTGCATCCACGCTCTCAACTGCGCCACCCCAGGCGCTATAGCGCCGATAGCGAACTTCGACAAATACTACTGTATCGGCGTCGAGCATGACCAGATCGAGCTCGCCGAGCTTGCAGCGCCAGTTCTGCGCCAGCAGGCGCAGGCCCTGGCGCTCGAGGTGCTGGCGGGCCAGGGCTTCGGCGGCCCGGCCGCTGGCTTGTGCGCTGTTGTCGCTCAATTGCTGCTGACGGGCAGGCGTTGGACCTGGCCATCGCGGAACTCGGCCCAGGGCAGCTGGCGCTCGATGCGTTGCGCCGGATTCAGGCTCAGGCTGCCGGAAAGACCATCCAGGCGGGTCTCCGGTAATGCCTTGAGCTGGCTCAGGCGTGGCGCCAGGCGGTAGGCATCGGCGCCCATGGCATACAGACGGCCGAGGCTGCCGCCGGCTTGTGGCCATTGCGTGCTGGCCTGCTGGCGCAGCGGGTCATCGGCGTTAAGCAGCCAGGGTGTCTCGCAGAACATGATGCCGTTGAGGTCGATGTATTGCGCCTGGTTGTAGCTGCCGGTGAACAGGTGCGAGGTGGCGTATACGGGGACATCGCCGGCGTACTGGAAGGCCAGGGTCGGCTTGATCTGCTGGGCCTGCTGCGGGGTGGCGGCGAGGAAGATAAAGTCGACATCACGGCGCCGCGAAGGGGCGGCGGCTACTGCGCTGCCCAGGGTGTTTTGCAGGCGTTTGGCGCGAGCCTCGCTCTGCCGCAGCTGGAACAGGTCGGCGATCTGTTGTGCCAGTTGTACGGGTTGGTCGATATGTTCGACGGCGATCAAGCTGCCGCCTTGCGCCTGCCAGCTCTGGCGGAAGGCCGCCAGCACACGGTCGCCCCAGTCACCTTGCGGCACCAGCGCCACGGCCCGGCGCATGCCATCGGCCCAGGCGCGGCGTGCCACTTCGCGGGCCTCGTCTTCGGCGGCCAGGCCGAACTGGAACAGTTGCGGCGGACCTTCCTGGCTAGTTTCGCTGTAGTTCAGGGCCAGGGTCGTGAGCGGCAGTTGTTCGCGGGTGCTGAGTTGGCTGACCAGGTTCTTTTCCAGCGGGCCTATGACCAGCTGCACGCCGGAGGCTTGGGCCTGGCGGTAGAACTCATCCATGGAGGCGAGGCGCGAGCTGTCGAACAGCTGGATGTTGGGCGGGTTTTCCCCGGCTTGCTGGGCCTGGTAGTGGGCGGCCAGGAAGCCATCGCGCAGGGCGCGCCCGACACTGGCCAGTTGACCATCCTGGGGCAGCAGCAGGGCGATTTCGCTCAGCGGTTGGCTGGAGAGCTTTTTCAGGTCGAGCAAGGGTTGCGGTAGTTGCAGGGCGGCGGGGTGCTGCGGGTTCTGCGCGAGCCAGGCATCAACCGCGCTTTGCTGCTGCTCCAGGGTGCCGGGGCTCTTGGCGGCGCGGGCCAGCTCAAGCCAGCCATTGAGGTCGGCATCGCCACTGGCTTGCAGTTCGTTCAGTGGCAGGCTGGAGACCAGCGTCCAGATGCTTTCATTATTCTGCTTGGCGCTTTCACCGCTGAGCAGGGGCGCGATAAAGGCGCGTTCACGGGCGGCAGCCAGGGTTTGCTGGTTGGCTTCCAGGGCGCGGGCGCGCACCAGTTGGCTGCGTACCTGCTGCTCCACGGGAA
>DASUOY010000586.1:0-11475 GCA_036276395.1 Pseudomonas sp. | reverse complement strand
TGGATATCGTAATCGCCAGCCAGGCGCAGCAACTGCCGTTGGCGCTCCTCAGGCATGCTGCCGCCCAGGGGATTGGAGAGCCGTGCGGTAAGCACCAGCGCCTTGATCGGCCACTGGTTGGCGGCCAACTGCAAGGCCTCCAGGCTGATGCCGGTGGTGGGATCACTGGGGATCTCGATGACTTTCAGACCAAGCAGGTCGGCCAGTTGCAGCAAGCCGTAATAGGTCGGCGATTCGGTGGCGATCAAGTCGCCGGGCTTGGTCAGCACCCGCAGGCTCATCTGCAGGGCATCGACGCAGCCATGGGTGATCACCACCTCCGATGGATCGACCACCACCCCGGCATCGCGCATGCGGATCGCCACCTGGCGCCGCAGCGGCTCGAAACCGGGGCTGAACATATAGCTGAAGGCCCGCGCACTGTGGAAGCGGGTGACCTTGGCCAGTTGCTGATGCAGAGCGCGCACCGGCAGGTAATCAACATGGGGCACCGCTGCGCCCAAGGGGAACACGCCTTCGCGGCGCGACTCGGTGAGCACCTGATTGATGATGCTGCTGCGGGTGACCAGGCTGGGCCGCTCGACCCGGGCGATGTCCGGGGTCGGCGCGGTGAGTGCAGGGGTCTGGTGCACATAGAAGCCGGACTGCGGCCGGGCGCGGATCAGGCCCATGTCCTCCAGATTGGCATAGGCCTGCAACACGGTGGCGTGGCTGACGCTGAGCTGCGCGCTCATCTTGCGCACCGAGGGCACCCGCTCGCCGGGCTGGTAGACACCGCGGCGGATATCTTCCGCCAGTTGCTGGGCAATACGCTGATAGAGCAACAGATTGGTCATGGCCGCTTTCCTGCTTCACTGAACCGTAACAGTAAACCGGCACATATAAATTGCACCGGTACAGCTCGATAAATTGTGGGCGATACAGTGCCTATCCGCCAGGAGTGTAACGGTTCAATTCGCAGGTATTCGGATTGTATTGCGGGGGCTAGCGGCTGCCGGCAGGTAATAAAAAGCCCCGGCTAACCGAGGCTTTTAAACAACAAAAGGCTTAGCGTGAGAAGCCGAGCTGGCCCTGCTCATCGGAGAAGACGATCTCGACGCGACGATTCTGCGCCCGGCCTTTTTCCGAGGCGTTTTCCGTTACCGGGAAACTCTCGCCATGGCCCTGCACCTCGATACGCTTGGCATCGATGCCCAGATCCACCAGCACATCCGCCACCGCCTGGGCACGGGCCCGTGACAGTTCGAGATTTTCCTCGGCGTTGCCGCGACTGTCGGTATAGCCTTCGATACGCACGATGCGCCGCGGGTTGAGCTGGAGGAACTGCACCAGCTTGAGCACGGTGCGGTTGGCCGAGGCCTTGAGGTCGGCATGGCCGGCATCGAACAGCACATCACCCAGGGTCATTACCAGGCCACGCTCACTCTGGTTGGTCACCAGGCTGACCATCTGCTCTTCGAGCCAGCCGCTTTGCTCCTGCACGCTAAGCAACTTGGCCTCGCGCAGCGCCAACTGCAGGCGCTGGCGTTCCAGCTCAAGCTTGACCGCCTGCTCCTGATGCAGGTTCAGCGCGCTTTTCTGCCCGGCGATGGCACTGTACTGCTGGCTCAGGTAGGCATAGTGGACGACATCCTCGGCGCTGCCCCAGTAGCTGGTCAAACGATCGGCACGGGCCAGCGATTCACCCGCGCGGATCAGGTCCTTGGGCGCACTGCGCAATACATCGGGATCTTCCTTGACCTTCTGGAAACTGCTGCGAGCCGCTTCCAATGCCTGCTCGCCACCAACGTTGGAGGATGCACAGGCGCTCAGGCAGGCTACCGGCACGGCGAGCAACAACAGCTTCAGGATGCCCTTCATTGCAGACCTCCCAACTGTTTGCGCAAGCGGTTGATGCGGTTATTCAGTTCGGCCAGCTGCTCGTGGCTCTTTGCCGTCAAATGCTCGGCCTCGGCCAGACGGGCATCCAGTTCGGCCTGCTCGGCATAGATGCGCGCCTGCTTGTAGTCCTCATCCTGCATGGCCGCATTGGCGCGGGCGAACTTCTCTTCGGCCAGACGCAACGACGCCGACTGTTCTGCGGACAAGCCCAGGGCCTGGGCCTGAGTAAGGGCCTGTTCGGTCAGACGCAGTTGCTCGACAGGAGCCGGATCACTGGCGCAGGCAGCGAGCAAAAGCGGCAACAGGATGGCGCAAAGGATTCTAGGGATCACAGGATTTTCCTACTGTTTCACGTCGCTGGCTGGGCTGAGCTGTTGCTCTTTCCAGCGTTGCAGATTGCGTTGCAGCCAGATCTCGGGCAAGCCGGCGGCAACCGCTTCAAGCATCTTCTTGGCCAACATCCCGCGCAACCAGGGCTCGTTGCACGCCGAGTTATGCGACAACGCAAGATGCAGACCTTCACTGGATATCGGCGGTTCCAGGGCCACCAGGTCATCCTGCATCTCCAGGGTATCGGCCACAGCCTGCCCCGGGTAGCGCTCATAGAGCACATAGTCGGTACGCCCCAGCAGCAGCTTCTGGAACGCCTGGGTCAGGCTGGAAACCCCGTCCAGGGTCAAATTGCTCTGGGCAAAGGTATCGAACTGCTGGCCAAAGCTGTTATTGACCAGGGTATCGCCCGTGCGCCCGCGCAAGTCGTCCCAACTGCTGTAGGGAAAGTCCGCATCGCTGCGCACCCAGACCACGCTGGGGGTGAAATAGAACGGCGGGTGCATGTAATCCATCACCTCCAGCCGCGGCGCGGTGAGAAAGGCACCAGCCAGCAGATCGGCACGCCCAGTGCGCACTTCATCCTGGGCCCGCGACCAGGGGCCGGTGTAGATGATGTCCACCGCCACCCCCAGTTCCTTGGCCAGATGCTGCAGCAGGTCGGCATTGGCGCCTATCAGTTGCTGCGGGTTCTGCGGGTCACGCCACAGATAGGGCGGGTATTCGGGATTGCCGGTCGCCACCAGGCGTTCGCACTTGCCGGCTGCGGCGGCTAAGCCGGGCAGCAAAACCAGGGACAGCAGAAATGACTTCAATAAACCACGCTCAAGCATCGGCTACTTCTCGACTTAACCTTTGGTGGGCTGCTATGGCTGCACGGCGGAAAACAGAGGGCTTCGTGCTAGCTTAATACGCATCCATATTGATTCGCGATAAAGACTTGTCATGAAAAAACTAATTTCAAGCTTGCTGCTGTTGCTGGTCGCCACAGCCGCCCTGCTCTATTTTTCTCCCGCCGCCCTGCTGACCAGCATGCAACTGGTTGAAAGGCAGCGCGCCGGCCTGAGCCTCAAGCAGATCGCGGTGGGCGATCTTAGCATTCATTACTACGAGGGCGGCCCGAGCAATGGGCAAACCCTGGTGATGATCCATGGCTTTGCCGCCAACAAGGACAACTGGCTGCGCCTTGCCCGCCACCTGAGCGACGACTACCGGGTAATAGCGCTGGACCTGCCGGGCTTTGGCGCCAGCAGCAAGCCGACCGGCAGCTACGATGTCGGCACCCAGACCGAACGCCTGGCCAGCGTGCTGCAGGCTCTGCAGATCGACAAGCTGCACCTGATTGGCAACTCCATGGGTGGGCATATCGGTGCCCTGTATGCCGCGCGCTACCCCGAGCATGTACTGTCGCTGGCCCTGCTGGCCAACGCCGGCATCAGCGCGCCACAGCCGAGCGAATTGCAGCAGATACTCCAACGCGGCGCGGCCAACCCGCTGGTGGTCAGGCAAACCGGGGATTTCCAACGCCTGCTGGAGTTCGTCTTTGTCGAGCCGCCGTACCTGCCCGAATCGCTCAAAGGCTATTTCGCCGAGCAGGCGATGGCTAAGAGCGCCCACTATGACCAGGTATTCGCTCACCTGATCGAACGCTATATCCCCCTGGAACCCGAGCTGAGCAAGATCCAGGCACCCACCCTGGTGCTCTGGGGCGCCGAAGACCGCGCCCTGCATGTGTCCAGCATAGAAGTCATGCGCCCGCTGCTGCGCAAGCCAACGGTGGTTGTCATGCCGGCCACCGGCCACGCGCCGATGATCGAACGGCCGGAACAGACCGCCGAACATTACCGAGCCTTTCTAGATGCCAACCGCGGCTAAACCTGAAAGGTCGGGAGCCATTTTGACGTCGCCTAGCGACGGCACGCAGCGGTGAAGCACATGAATGTGCTGCACATAAAAAAACCCGCTCAGTGAGCGGGTTTTTTCTGGGCTGGGAAAACCGGGTTAGACCAGTTTTTCGAACTCAGGGATGGCTTCGAACAGGTCAGCCACCAGGCCGTAATCGGCCACCTGGAAGATCGGCGCTTCTTCGTCCTTGTTGATCGCAACGATCACCTTGGAGTCTTTCATGCCGGCCAGGTGCTGGATTGCGCCGGAGATACCGACGGCGATATACAGCTGCGGAGCAACGATCTTGCCGGTCTGACCGACCTGCATATCGTTGGGTACGAAACCTGCGTCGACTGCGGCGCGGGAAGCGCCGACGGCTGCACCCAGCTTGTCGGCCAGGGCGTACAGGTGCTTGAAGTTGTCGCCGTTCTGCATGCCGCGGCCGCCGGAAACGACGATCTTGGCAGCGGTCAGTTCCGGACGATCGGACTTGGCCAGTTCTTCACCGACGAAAGCCGATTTGCCAGCGTCGCCGCCAACAGCCACGGTTTCAACGGCAGCGCTGCCGCCTTCGGCAGCAACCGGATCGAAACCGGTGGAACGCACGGTGATCACTTTCACGGCAGCCGAAGACTGCACGGTAGCGATGGCGTTACCGGCATAGATCGGACGCTTGAAGGTATCGGCGCTTTCAACGCTGATGATTTCGGAGATCTGATCAACGTCCAGTTGGGCAGCAACGCGCGGCAGGATGTTCTTACCGTTGCTGGTGGCAGCAGCCAGGATGTGGCTGTAGCCCTTGCCCAGTTCGGCTACCAGCGGCGCGACGTTTTCCGGCAGCTGGTGGGCGAAGGCTGCGTTGTCGGCAACCAGCACCTTGGCCACGCCAGCAACTTTGGCAGCGGCTTCGGCAGCTGCGCCGCAAGCGGCACCGGCAACCAGAACGTGGATGTCACCACCGATTTTCGCGGCAGCAGCAACGGTGTTCAGAGTGGCGGGAGCCAGAGCGGCATTGGTGTGTTCAGCGATAACCAGGATAGTCATTTAGATTACCTTCGCCTCGTTCTTCAGTTTCTCGACCAGTTCAGCCACGGACTTGACCTTGATGCCGGCGCTGCGGGTAGCAGGCGCTTCGACTTTCAGGGTTTTCACGGTGGAAGCGGTGGAAACGCCCAGGTCGCCCGGGGTAACGGTTTCCAGCGGCTTTTTCTTGGCCTTCATGATGTTCGGCAGCGACGCGTAGCGCGGCTCGTTGAGGCGCAGGTCGGTGGTCACGATGGCCGGCAGGTTCAACGCAACGGTCTGCAGACCGCCGTCGATTTCGCGGGTCACGTTGACCTTGTCGCCAGCCACTTCAACCTTGGAGGCGAAGGTGCCTTGGCCGAAACCGGTCAGGGCGCCCAGCATCTGGCCGGTCTGGTTGTTGTCGCTGTCGATGGCCTGCTTGCCCATGATGACCAGCTGCGGCTGTTCTTTGTCGACCACAGCCTTGAGCAGCTTGGCCACAGCCAGGGAGTTCAGCTCGTCGCTGGATTCAACCAGGATGGCGCGATCGGCGCCCAGGGCCAGAGCGGTACGCAGCTGCTCTTGAGCAGTGGCCGGACCGATGGTGACAACGACGATTTCGCTCGCCACGCCCTTTTCTTTCAGGCGTACAGCTTCTTCCACGGCGATTTCGCAGAAGGGGTTCATCGACATCTTGACGTTGGCAAGATCAACGCCACTGTTGTCCGCTTTGACGCGAACTTTGACGTTGTAGTCGACCACTCGTTTGACAGCTACAAGAACCTTCATGGATTCCTCGTTACTCTCCGGTGAATAAGAATGTCGCCAGAAGCGAACATGGCGGGGGTTGCAGACCGGCCGGAACCGGGGATCAACCTATAACGGCGGACCCAAAACCGCCCGTATCTTGACCGCACGCCCTGGTCTGGTCAATACAGCGAACCAGCCAAATGCCTGCGATGTAGTAAGATTCTAGCAGCCCTACAGAAAATTCAAACAAACGTTTGTATTGGCCCATTCCCAGGGTCTGGATATAATGCGCCAGCATCGCCCAGGGAACGAGCCTGATCGTCAAATAAAATTAGAGTGCCTTGAGTAGGAGATAGCCTGTGGAACGCGAATTTATGGAATTCGACGTCGTCATCGTCGGCGCCGGCCCTGCTGGTTTGTCCGCTGCCTGCCGACTGAAGCAGAAAGCCGCCGAAGCCGGTAAAGAAATCAGCGTCTGCGTGGTCGAGAAAGGCTCCGAAGTCGGCGCACACATCCTCTCCGGCGCCGTGTTCGAACCCCGCGCCCTGAATGAACTGTTCCCGGACTGGAAGGAACTCGGCGCACCGCTGAATACCCCGGTCAAGCGCGACGATATCTACGTGCTCACCAATGCCGAGAAGGCCAGCAAGGTGCCGGACTTCTTCGTGCCCAAGACCATGCACAACCATGGCAACTACATCATTTCCCTGGGCAACCTGTGCCGCTGGCTGGCCCAGCAGGCGGAAAACCTCGGCGTAGAGATCTACCCAGGCTTTGCCGCCCAGGAAGCGCTGATCGACGAAAACGGCTCGGTCTACGGCATTCTCACCGGTGATCTGGGTGTCGACCGCGAAGGTCACCCCAAAGAGGGTTACTACACCCCAGGCATGGAACTGCGCGCCAAATACACCCTGTTCGCCGAGGGCTGCCGTGGCCATATCGGCAAGCAGCTGATCAAGAAATTCAACCTCGACTCCGAAGCCGACGCTCAGCATTACGGCATCGGCATTAAGGAAATCTGGGACATCGACCCGGCCAAGCACGAGCAAGGCCTGGTGGTGCACACCGCCGGCTGGCCGCTGGATATCGTCAACAACGAAAACACCGGCGGCTCCTTCCTCTATCATCTGGAAAACAACCAGGTGGTGGTCGGCCTGATCGTCGACCTGGCCTACAGCAACCCGCACCTGTCGCCGTTCGATGAGTTCCAGCGCTACAAGCACCATCCGGTGATCGCCCAGTACCTGGAAGGCGGCAAGCGCGTCGCCTACGGTGCTCGCGCCATCTGCAAAGGCGGCCTCAACTCGCTGCCGAAGATGGTATTCAACGGCGGCGCCCTGATCGGTTGCGACCTCGGCACCCTGAACTTCGCCAAGATCAAGGGCAGCCACACCGCCATGAAGTCCGGCATGCTCGCCGCTGAAGCCGTGGCTGACGCGCTGTTTGCAGGCAAGGAAGGCGGCGACCAGCTGACCGGCTATGTCGATGCATTCAAGGCCAGCTGGCTGTACGACGAGCTGTTCCGCAGCCGTAACTTCGGCCCGGCGCTGCACAAGTTCGGCCCACTGGTCGGTGGCGGCTTCAACTGGCTCGACCAGAACATCTTCGGCGGCAAGATCCCCTTCACCCTGCACGACACCAAGCCGGATTACGCCTGCCTGAAGCCGGCTGCAGAGGCGCAGAAGATCAGCTACCCGAAACCCGACGGCAAGCTCAGCTTCGACAAGCTCAGCTCGGTATTCCTCTCCAACACCAACCATGAAGAGGAACAACCCTGCCACCTGAAGCTCACCGATCCGAGCATTCCGCTCGGCAAGAACCTGCCGCTGTACGACGAACCGGCGCAGCGCTACTGCCCGGCCGGCGTTTACGAGATCGTCACCAAGGAAGATGGCGAGCAGAAGTTCCAGATCAACGCGCAGAACTGCGTGCACTGCAAAACCTGTGACATCAAGGACCCGGCCCAGAACATCAACTGGGTGGCCCCTGAAGGCACCGGCGGGCCTAACTACCCCAATATGTAAGAAGCAAAAAAGGCTCCCTCGGGAGCCTTTTTCTTTGCCTGCAAAGTGCGCTACGCGGGCTCGGGCCCAATAGGGAAAAACTCCCCGCCGCTCCACACACCCAGCCAGCTCTTGCCATCGATCTCGCGCGGCACCGCCAGCTCGACCAGCTGATAGAACACATTGCGGTGGATAAGCGCCTCAAGATTGCTCCGCACATGCACATAGGGCGCGGGCTCCTCGGTCAGGGCGTCCAGCTCGACCCGCAGCGGATGCTCGGCCCCGGCCAACACCTCATCCTCGACATTGGTGACGAAACGCAGCAACTGCGCCTCGCCCTCCCCGTCCACCTGCAGACTGACCGCCACAAAGGGCGCGTCATCGACCTGGATGCCGACCATTTCCACCGGCGTCACCAGCACGTATTTGTCGCCGTCGCGGCGAATAATGGTGGAGAACAGCTTGACCATCGGCTTGCGCCCGATTGGCGTGCCCAGGTAGTACCAGGTGCCATCGCGGGCGATACGCATATCTATATCGCCACAAAACTCCGGATTCCACAGGTGCACCGGCGGCAAACCTTTGCCCTTGGGAATTTGCGCCAGCAAATCACCGGCCTTGCCTGTATCAGTCATCACAACTCCTCAATATGCCAAGCCCAGCAAACGCCGTGCGTAGTCGTGCAGCGGCGGGCCGATCAGATCTTCTGGCTTGGCATCATAGAGCGTAAGCAGGCCACCACGGCTACGAATGCGCGCGGTATCGACCAGATAGCGGGTATTGGTCTCGATCAGCATCAGCTGAATCACCCCACGGTCGGTGCCCAGCCGATCCAGTGCCTCCTGATCCTCCCACTCCTCCACCGTGCCGATGCGGTCATCGGCGTAGGCGAAACGGTTGTACAGCAAGTAATGCGCGCCGGCCTCCCGCGCCTGCCCTAGCGCCTCTTCCAGGCCTAGCGGGGCCTTGGCCCGACGCACCATGGGGAAATATTCGATAAAGCCCTTGTAGGCCTCCTCGGCCACCACATTGGGCCGCGGATAGGCATCGCCAGGCGGGGCGAAATGGCCTTGGGCGATATAGATAAAGGAGTCGGCCTGCAGACGCCAGGGGCTGGCGCGGCGCGTCTGGCTATGATCGAGCACGCCCACATCGCGCAATTGATAGATCGCTTCATCGGCCAGATCGCTGGCCTTCATACAGCCGCCCAACAACAGAACGCCCAACATCAGCAACAGACTGCGCATCATTCTTCTCCCGCTGCCGGCGACGAAAAACCGGCGGATAGAGCCTAGATGCAGATTTCACGCCACCTGCAACAGCCCCTAGAGCCCGCGCTGCCACTCCTGGCGTAACCGCGCCTGCTGTGGCTGCTCGATGGCCTGGCGCACCTGCGCCAGCAGGCGCGCCTTGTCTGCACCCAGATTGCCCTTGAGCACCAGATAGTTGGAGGCATGATCACTGCGAAACACCGTATCGCGCAGTTCCAGCCCCTGCAGCAAGCGCTCGACTTCGACGAACAGTTCATGCTGACCGAGCGCCTGGAAATCGGCAAAACCTTGGCGAAAGCGCGCCTCGCCCTGGGGGAAGCTGACCACCAGGGTCGAGAGAAACTCCGGCTGCGCCTCATTCATCAGGCGCGCCGAGTTGTCCGCGTGCTGCTCGCTCAGCACTGTGCCGCCCAGGCCATTGAGGATCATTACCGAGCGACTGATCCCGGCCTGGCCGAGCTTATCCAAGGCGCTCAGGCTGGACTCGTAGGTCTCGCCCTTGTTGACCCGCGCCAGCACCTCATCGTCACCGGATTCGCAGCCCACATAGGCCATCTTCAGGCCGGCATCGGCCAGTTCCTTGAGCTCATCCACCGACTTCTTGCGCAGGTTGCGCGGCAGACAATAGCTGGAGACCCGCTGCACCTCGGGCATATGCGTGCGAATCGCCTGCAGGATGGTCAGCAGACGCCGAGTCGGCAGCACCAGGGCATCGCCGTCGGCGAGAAAAACCCGCTGCACTATCATCCGCTCGCCGGTCAGGCGAATCTCTTCGAGCACCTGCGCCTCATCACGGGCACGGAACTTCTTCTGCTCCTGGGTATACATTTCGCAGAAGGTGCAATGGTTCCAGGAGCAGCCGTTGGTCACCGGCAATATCAGCGAATGGGCTTCGCTGGGCGGGCGGAACACCGGCTCGATATAGCTGATGGGGAAATCTTGCATGGTCTTCACTCAGAGCAGTTGGCGAGCCTAGCCGCCAATAATCTTCATCACGGTGGCGCCACCAGAAAAGGCAATCTCCTGCTTGTCGCCCAACGCCTTGACCAGCAGCCCCTGCAAGGCCGGCAGGGCCTGGTGGCGCGGCTTATCGAGCAGATCGCCGACATAATGGCGGTTGCTCGACGACAGGCAACCATGCAGCCAGCCGGTGGAAGACAGGCGCAAGCGCGAGCAGGTGCGGCAGAACGGCACGCTCTCATTGGCGATCACGCCGAAAAAGCCGTGCCCTGGAACTTCATAGCGCAGCGCGGTGGCATCCAGCGGGGCATGCGCCTGAATATAGTCGTAGCGGCTGCCAATCAGCGCCAGCAACTCCGGCATGCCGACAAACTGGCGCTGGAAGCCGTTGCCATCGCGAGCCAGATGGCCCATGCGCATCAGTTCGATAAAGCGCAGCTCGAAGCCATTGGCCAGGCAGTAGTCCAGCAGCGGCAGCACCTGATCGAGGTTCTGCCCGCGCAGCGGCACCATATTGATCTTGATCTGCATACCCGCCGCCCGCGCCTGCTGCAGGCCATCGAGCACCGTGGCCAGATCACCGCCGCGGGCAATCGAGCGGAACGCTTCGGCATCCAGGGTATCCAGGGAGATATTCAAGCGGCGCAGGCCACATTCCAGCAGCAGCGGCAACTTGCGCGCCAGCAGCTGGCCATTGCTGGTCAGGCTGATATCGGCCAGACCGAGCTGGCTGACGCCGCGCAAAAAGCTGTCCAGCTTGGGACTGACCAGCGGCTCGCCACCGGTGATGCGCAACCGCTCGATACCGGCGGCCTCGATCAGATAGGCCACGCCGCGCAGCATGGCCTCGGCCGACAGCTCATCCTGCGCCGCCACCAGCCGCTTGCCGTCGGGTACGCAGTAGGTACAGGCATAGTTGCAGGCAGCGGTGAGGCTGATGCGCAGGTTGCGAAAGCGTCTGCCCTGGCGGTCAACGATCATGCAAGACTCCAGCGAAGGTGAGCGCCGAGTATAGGGTCGCCGCCAGTACAGCAGATTCGTTATCGAGCAGCTGAATACCTCAGCTAAGCGGGGTGTCGCCGTCGCGCTTGCGCTTGTTGCCCATGCGCACACCGATATCCATAAGGAACTGGAAAAAGCCTTCCTGGTCTTCCAGCACATTGCTCCAGAACGGCGAGTGGTACAGCGCCACCGCGCCATGCACCAGGGCCCAGGCCGCGCAGTAGTGGAAGTACGGCGGCACGTCCTCCAGCTTGCCTTCGGCGATACGCCCCTTGATCAGCTGGGTCAGGCGCTCGAAGTTGGAGGCGCGGATCTTGTGCAGCTGCTCGACCATTTCCGGCACCTGATTGCCCTTGACCACCTTTTCTTCCAGGCGGTCGAACAGG